>DAIUFO010000281.1:0-5520 GCA_036844545.1 Chloroflexota bacterium | reverse complement strand
CTGGCTGCTTATTAGAACGAATAACTCAGCCTATTTGTGACGACCTACACTAGCGACTGTTGACGACGGGTGAGTTCCCTCACCCCAACCCTCTCCCGCCGCGGCGGGAGAGGGAGGAGCTTTCAAGCCCAGGGAATAGGATTCCCGAACATATTCAGGGAGCAAATGTCGCGGACCGGCTTGCGGCGGAGCGGGCCGAAGTCTTGCAGTGGATAGCCGAGGCGGATGCAGTAGCCGATCTCGGCGTTGGGAGGGATGTTGAACGTCTCCCGAACGCGGGCGTCGACGCTGGCGTTCAGGCGCGTGAGGGTCGCGCCGAGGCCAAGCGCCCTGGCAGCCAGCAGGAGGTTCTGTGCTGCTGTGAGGACCTCATTCGGGATCGTCGGCGCCAGCGTGCAGGCCAGGATGAGGACCGGTGCGTGGTGCAGCTCCTCCGTCAGGCGCATGGCCGCGCGGATGTGGTGGGGAAGCTTGGGCAGCTTGTCCTGGCCGGTGGAGCGGAACCAGTTGTACCAGGACTCCCGGTAGAGGGCCTGGAGCTTGGCCTTCATCTCGGGGTCAATGATCACCACGAAGTGCCAGGGCTGGTTGTTGCCGGAGCTGGGCGCGCGGCCGGCCGCCTCCAGCAGCAGCCGCAGGTCCGCTTCCGGGATGGGATCGGGTTTGACGCTCCGTATCGCCCGCTGGCTGTACATGGCTTCACCCAGCGGCATGCTGAGGCGGTCAGATTCCGGCACAATGAACCGATGGTAAGCGACGACCGGTGACGGCCCTCAGCACGCTGGCGGCACGCCTGGCGGCCATCGACTATGGCCAGTTCCAACCCAAGGTCCTGGAGGCGGCCAGGCAGCGGCTGTTCGACACTGTCGCGTCGTTCGTCGCTGGGACGGCCAGCCCGGAAGGGCGCGTGCTTCGGCGCCTGCTGGAGCTCAGCCCCGCCGGCACCGCCGAGCTCATCCGCTACGCCTGCGGCGCTACGCGCTGCACCGAGGTGGACGACATCCACATCCCGTCGTGTACGACGGTAGGCTCGATGATCGTGCCGGCGGCGCTGCTGGCCGCGGCGGCGCGCCAGGCCGACGATCGGGACGTGCTGTGCAGCCTGGTGGCGGGCTACGAGGCCATGACGCGGCTGGGCTGCGCGGTAGACGGAGCCCTCCTGATTTACCAGGGCGTGTGGAGCACCTACCTGACCACTCCCTTCTCGGTGGCGGCCGGGCTTGCCCGTCTGTTCAAGCTCGACGCGGAGCAGACTGCCCACGCCATGGCCATGGCAATCACCCGATCCAGCGGCATGGCCGGCCGCACCGCTGGCCCTCACGGCTCGCGCTGGTTCACCGCCGGCGCCGCGGCCGCCGACGGCTACTGGGCTGCCCAAGCGGCCGGGATCGGCATGATCGGCGACCTGACCATCCTGGAGATGAGCTTCGCCAAGGCCACGGGCGTTAAGCTGCACGCTGGCCGGCTGGTCGAGGGCGCCGGCGAGTGGGGCATTCTCGATATCGACACCAAGCCCTTTCGGACCTCGCGCCAGGCGCTCTCCGCCACGGAAGCGTACCTACGCGTGGCCAAGGGGCGCTCGCCGGAGGAAGTCGATTCAGTGCAGGCGTGGGTGCCCGGCCAGGTGCGGGCGATGGTCGATAACCCGAACTTCAGCCTCGGCGTGCAGCGCCAGATCGCGCTGGCGGCATACGACTCCATGGCCCTATGGGATGTGGCGCAGACACGGCCTCAGGACGATGAGGCGCTCCGAGCTTTCGCGGCCAAAGTGACGGTGAACGAGGACCAGGAACTGACGGGCCGGTATCCGTTGCAGTGGGGCGGGCGGGTGGAGGTGCGCTTTGCGGGCGGCGCCACATCCAGCGCGGAGGTCCTGGACCCACCGGGATCGGCGCGTGCACCTTACTCCTGGGACGACCTGCTGCGCAAGCACCAGACCGTAGCTCACACCAGCGAGCTGCCGGCGGACTGGCTGGAGCCGGCTCAACGGCTGTGTCGCGGCTTTGGGACGGAACCGGCCACCAGCCGTGCTCGCGAGCTGGTGGAGCTGTTACCGGGTCTTCCGCCTCTTTCAGCCGGCTAGAACCGGGATTTCCTCCAATATCCTTTTCGCGTCGGCGAGCACCTCCTCAACCGGCCGCTGGGTGTCGAGGGGGCGCAGGAAAGCTTTGTGGCCGCGCACTTTGGTGTCCCAGTAAATCTCGAGGCGGTTGCCTTCAGGGTCGAAGAAGTAGACGCTGATAGCGAAACCGTGGGTGACGGTGTGCTCGATCCGCACGCCCTCTTTGCGGAAGCGCTCGACGTAGGCTTGCACGTCCTCCAGGGTAGGGGCATGGAAGGAGATTTGCTGCAGGATCATGCTGCCCACCGGTGCGTCGCGGCCCGTGGTCATGAACAGCTCGTGGTGCTCCCACTCGGGGTTGCTGGTGAAGAACACGTTGCCGCGCTCCGCCGACTGATCCTCGCTGATGTGCAGCCCGACGACGCGGGAATAGAAGTCCTTCATCTTGTCGAGATCGTTCACGTGGAGGCCCACGTGGCCGAGGCGTTCGAGCTGAGGCATAGTTGTCTCATTCTCGCATCATGCGCGAGCTAGTGCAATAACCGACAAGCCGAACGGCAGCGGCACGTGGCGAGGCAGGGCAAACGCTTCGACCGCCACGCATTGCTCCAAAAGCCAGTTCAAGGGCGCTGGTGGCTGCCACAGGTCCGGCTCAGAGTCCGCTGCATTTGGCGACAGGCGTTCCAGCAGCCGTTTGGCCACCGCCGGCAGGAACAAGACGGTGTTGGCCCAGCTGAGGTGTTCCACCCGGAACCCAACGTCGCGCAATTTATTGCCGACCTCGGCCCGCGAATAGCGGTGTCGCGTGTGGACCAGCCGGTCGTGCCGGCCGCGCAGCCAATCGTGCGCCGGCAGGCGGAGCAGCAACAGCCCGCCCGGACGGAGCACGCGGCGGAACTCGTGCAATGTTTGGCAGTCGTCCTCCACGCCAGCGTGATAGACCACCTCGAAGCTGGTCACCAAGTCGAAAGAGGCATCACGAAAGGGCAGCCGCTCGACGCTGCCCTGGGCCAGCGCGCCGGCCAGGCCGCGAGAGGCGGCCGGCGCCAGCGCGGCCGCGGCGAAGTCGAGCCCGAATACCGGGCCGCCGAGCTCTCGCAGACGGATCGTGGTCCCACCAGTGCCGCAGCCGGCGTCCAGCACGCGCGCGACGCCCGACTCAGCCACCGCGTCCCGCAGCAAAGCCAGGGCAGCGCGACGCATGCCTGAGTACCACCAATGGTGGTCCTCGCGCTTGAACAGCACCTCGTACTGTTCAGGCTCCACGGCGCAAGAAGGCCTTTACCCGCTGGGCGACGTATGCCACGTCGTCCGGAGCCAGCTCGGGATACAGCGGCAGGCTCAGGACTTCCTTGGCGAGGCGCTCAGTATGGGGCAGGGATCCGGGCCCGTTGCCGAAGCGCGCGTAGGCCGGCTGGAGATGCACCGGCAGCGGGTAGTGGACGCCGGACCCGACGCCATGCTCCGCCAAGAACGCGCGCAGCTCGTCACGCTGTTTCAGCACGCGCACCACGAACAGGTGGTGCACCGGCTCGTCGCATTGGCCCTCCTCGGGCAGGACGACGCCCTCCAGGTTGGACAGCGCCTCGCGATAGATAGCCGCCAGACGGCGCCGGGCAGCATTCGAACGGTCCAGGTGGGGCAGCTTGGCAGCCAGCACCGCGGCCTGGAGCTCATCCAGACGGCTGTTGGTGCTGTGCAGCTCGCTCCGGTACTGCTCGCGCCAGCCGTAGTTGCGCAGCAACCGCGCCCGCTCGGCGACGTCCGGAAGGTTCGTCAGCACGGCGCCGCCGTCTCCGAGGGCGCCCAGGTTCTTGGTCGGGTAGAAGCTGAAGGCGGAGGCACCGCCCCAGGTACCGGCCAGCCGGCCCTGAAAGCGTGCGCCATGGGCTTGGGCGCAGTCCTCGAGTACCACCAGGCCGCGTGGCCCGGCGGAGGCGACGATGCGGTCCATCGCCGCCATGCGTCCGTACAGGTGCACCACCAGCACCGCGCGCGTTCGAGGCGTGGCCCGGCGCTCGATCTCCCTAGGATCCAGCGTGTGGCCATCAGGCATCACATCGCAGTACACGGGCGTCGCCTCCGCCGCGACAACCGCGGCTACCGGCGGCACGCCCGCGTTGGCCACCACCAGGACCTCGTCGCCCGCGGCCACACCGATCGCCTGCAGGCCGATGCGAAGCGCGTCCGTACCGGAGCCAACCCCTACTGCTTCGTAGCCCGGCCCATGAAAGGTGGCGAAGTCGCGCTCGAACGCCTTGCCCTCCGGCCCAAGCACAAACCAACCGCGGTCAAGGACGCGACGGATGGCCGCGTCAATCTCTTCTCGCAGCGCTTGGACCCCCGGCGCGAGGCTGTTCAGCGGCACCTGCCGGGTGGGGGTCACACCGAGTGGACGAGCGCTTCCCAGTACTGAGGCTGATGCTGCCGGTAGAAGTCGATGGTTCGCCGCAGGCCTTCGCGGAGGTCCACTTTCGGCTGCCAACCCAGCGCGGAGCGGATCTTCGAGTCATCCACATACACAGAGCCGATGTCGATCGCCTTCCTGTCCTCTGGGAACGGCACAAGCTCGCAATCGCCCGAGCCAGCGACCTCGATCAGCGTTTCGGCAATCTGCCGCAGGCTGTAAGGCCGAGTGCCGCCGACGTTGAAGATGTGGCCATTCGCCGAGTCGTCTGCCCCAGCCATCAGGAATGCGTCCACCGCGTCGTCCACATAGGTCATGTCCCGCAGCTGCGACCCATCTCCGAATAGGCGGATGCACTCGTGGTCGATGGCCAGCCGAACAAACCAGCCGATGAAGGTCTGACGGTTGTTCTTGACCAGCATGCGCGGGCCGTAGGTGTTGGTCAGCCGGAGCACGCAACTACGGACGCCGTACACGTCGTTGTACAGCAGGTGGTAGCGCTCGCCGGCCAGCTTGTTGATGCCGTTTACGTCGACCGGGACCGGTCGCTGGCGTTCATGGACCGGCAGATCGTCCGGGGCAACGCGGCCGTAGATCTGGCGCGTGCTGGCGAACAGCACTTTGGTGTTGGGCGCGAAGTGGCGGCAGGCCTCCAACAGGGCAAGCTGGCAGCGGCAGTTGATCTCGAGGTCCGTAAACGGATCGGACATCGAGTCCAGATGGCTTACTTGGCCCGCCAGGTTGAAGATGAGGTCCTGCCCGGCGACCAGGCGCTCCATGGTGAGGATGTCGCGGACGTCCACCTTGCGCAGCGACAGCCCCGGGTGGTCTTTGGCGTCGTCGATATTGAAGCGGTTGGCGCCGGTCTCGGGTATGAGCGCGTCCACCAGCAGCACTTCCGCGCCTAGATCGAGTAGGCGCAGCGCGAGGTTCGAGCCGATGAACCCTAACCCGCCGGTAACCATCACCCGCTTGCCGTGGTAGTAACGCAAGTGGCGGCTCGCCGCGGCGTGAAACGCGGCTACTTGAATCACAGCCGCACTCCATCTGA
>DAIUFO010000280.1:0-5523 GCA_036844545.1 Chloroflexota bacterium | reverse complement strand
GACCCACGCCCTTCACCCGTTGAGAACGTCTAACTTATTGCGTTACGAGCCCTTAGTAGTTTCAATCTCGATGCCCTGCTCCTCGAAGAAGCCTTTGGCGTCCGCGACATACATGCCCGAGTGGCTGGCAGAGAGCAGCAAGCCCACGCGTACCTTCTGGAGGTGGCCGTCCTGTAGGGCTCCGTCTACTTCGAGACATACAGCCTGAACCTCAAGGAGGAGCGCCTCCTCAACATGGCCCACGCCATCGCCGACGCCCCAGCCTCCGGCTAGGCATCGAAGCCCGCGCCTGCCTGGCGCGGTACCCTGTTGGACAAATGAAATACCGCAAGTTCGGCCTCACGGACTTCGTAGTGTCGCCGTTGGGCATCGGCTGCATGAGCATGTCCGGCGCGTATGGCCCAGCCGACGACAACGAATCGATCGCCACCCTGCATCGGGCCTTCGACTTGGGCATCAATTTCCTGGACACCTCGGCCAGCTATGGCAACGGCCACAATCACGAGCTCATCGCCAAGGCCCTGAAGGGCCGCCGCGAACGCGTCTTCGTTCACTCCAAATCCGGCAGCCCGCGTATCCCCGATGCGAAGGGCGAGCGCAATGGCAGCACGCCCGAGTATCTGGCCAGAGTCTGCGAAGAGAGCCTCCAACGCTTGGGCGTGGAGGCGCTCGACGTCTTCTGCATGTCCCGCATCGACGCGAACGTGCCCGTCGAGGAATCGGTCGGAGCCATGGCCAAGCTGGTCGAGCAGGGCAAGGCCCGCTATATCGGGCTATCTGAGGCCAGTGGAGAATCGATTCGGCGGGCGCAGAAAGTGCACCCCATCGTCTCGCTCCAGATGGAATACTCGCTCATGTCGCGAGATGCGGAGGCGGGCAATCTGCAGGCCTGCCGCGAGCTTGGGATGGGCTTCATGGCCTATGGCCCGCTGGGCCACGGTTTTCTGACCGGCATGTTCCGAAGCGCCAGCGATGTTCCTGAGAATCGCGGCGGCCATCCCCGCTATCAATCGGGCAATCTGGAGCACAACCTGAAGCTGCTCAGCGATCTCGAGGAGCTCGCCCAGGAGAAGTCGGTCACCCTACCTCAGCTTGCGCTCGCCTGGCTGGTGGCCCAGGGCGGCGACGTCATCCCCATACCCAGCAGCAAGACGCGCTCGCACCTGGAGGACAACCTGCGGGCGCTGGAAATCACCCTCACCAAGGACGACCTGGCGGCGCTGGACGCCATCATGCCGCCCGGCGCCGTCGCCGGCGACCGCAGCCCAGAGATGGACCGCGTCAACGTCTAAGCCGCTACTTGTTAGGAAGAGGTTTGCAAATGAGCTCCAACGCCGCGCCCGTGTTCGAATCGCTGTCCCATGTGAGCCTGCCCTGCCGCGACTTCGAGGAAGCCAAGCGCTTCTTCACCGAGGTGCTCGGCGCCAAGCTGCTGCTGGACGTGGGCGACTTCGCCGAAGTGGACATCGCCGGAGCCGTGTTCGGCATGTCCCACCTGGGCGGTAAGCTGCCGGCCCCGGATCAGGAATATCCTCACTACGCCTTTTGGGTCGACCAGCAGAACATGCTCGGGCTGAAGCAGCGTCTGGCCGGCTTCGGCATCCCAACCGGCCCCCTGTGGACCCGGCACGGCGTCGAAGCGCTCATGTTCTTCAAGGATCCCTCCGGCAACCTGTTCGAGGTCTTCTGCCGCGAGTTCGATGGCGCCGGCAAGCTGCCCCACAACCCGAGCCCCCGCGGCCACGGTGCAATCGTCGACCTGACCACCCTCAATTACGACCACTGGGGCGAATGACCATCTACGAGGCCGTCGGTGGCTCGGCGACGTTTGAGCGCTTGGTCGAAGCCTTCTACGCCGAAGTGGCGAACGACCCGCTGCTGCGGCCAATGTACCCCGAAGACCTGTCCGTTCCCCAACGGAACCTCACGCTGTTCCTCATGCAGTACTTCGGCGGCCCCACGACCTATTCCGACGAACGCGGCCATCCACAGCTCCGCAAGCGCCACATGCCCTTTCCAATCGATCGCGCCGCTCGGGACACATGGCTGCGTCACATGGCAGCAGCGCTCGACGGGCTCGACCTGCCCGAGCTGGCGCGCGAGCAGTTCCGCGGCTACTTCGAAGGCGCCGCCACCTTCCTCATCAACCGCGACTAACAGCTCCCAGTCCGTATCAGCCGCCGCCTAGACTCAAAGCTGTCATGCGTGGTCGGATCAATGTCCCCCTACACAGCATCAACGACGTCATCGTCGTGGCGCTCCTGATCGTTGCGCTGTTCTCGATCGCCGGCTGGCTGTTGAGCGGCCGGACCCTGACCGATCTGACGGACCTGCTGCGGCCTAAGGCGATGGCGACGCTGCTGGAGATCGAGATCGTTCTGGCCGGGGCTGGCGAGCTGTCTGCTGCGCTTCCAGTGAAGGAAAACGCCGTCCCTTCCTTTGCGCTCGATCTGGCCCAACGGGTGGGCGACTTGCTCCTTGCTCACCGCGACGCCTGGCGCGCCGTCGCTCTCCGCTGCGCGAAAGTGCCGGAGCTCGAAGCCGCGGCGGCCTGGAACGCCGCTTGGCAGCGCGCTCAGCTTCCGGCGGCTGCCGCGGGGGAAGCCCTGGTCGTGAAAGTGGTGGTCCTGATCTCCGGCCGCACCATTCAGGCGCCCAAGCAGGTAACCGCGGAGACGCTCACGGCGTTGCTGAGAGGCCTGGCGGCGATTGACCCAGCCCACCTGGGCGCCTTCGCGGCCGTGTGCGCCCCGGTTTGTCATTCCGAGCGCAGCGAGGAATCCGTGACCACCTTGACGTAACGGATGCTTCACTGCGTTCAGCATGACAAACAGGCCGTCATACTCAATACTTGAGTACCGGCTATGATCGCGCCTGCCCGTCATGTTCAGTCCCCGAACAGCACCTTTGTGACCGAGGCCGCGGTCGCCGCTAAGGGCGAGTACGCCACTCGGCCCAGGACGCGCTCCGGCTCGGGGTTTGCCTCGAGCCTGGGCTCCGGGGCGGTCGCGACGACCTCAGGCTTGTTCCTGCTGTTCCTTACGCTGCCATTGGCCGCGCTGTTGTGGCGCTCCTGGAGCGGCGGCGACTTCTGGGCCAGTGTCCGGCAGCCGATCGTCCTCCAGGCGTTGCTGCTGACGGTCATCACGACGGCGCTGACGGTGCTGCTGTCGATCATCCTAGGCACGCCGCTGGCCTTCGTTCTGGCGCGACGCTCCTTCCCCGGTAAGCACGCGATCGAGGCCGCCGCTACGCTGCCGCTGGTGCTGCCGCCGCTGGTCGCGGGCGTGGCGCTGCTGATCACCTTTGGCCGCCGAGGCTTGCTGGGCGCCCAATTGGGCGCTTTGGGCGTGGAGGTCCCGTTCACCACCGCGGCGGTTGTCATGGCCCAGCTGTTCGTCGCCGGGCCCTATTACCTGCGGGCGGCGCGGCTTGGCTTCGCCGCCATCCCGCGCGACCTCGAGGAAGCCGCGCTTATGGACGGCGCTGCCGGCTGGCAATCGTTCCGCCACGTCACCCTGCCGCTGGCGCTGCCAGGGGTCGTTTCCGGCATGGTGCTGTGCGCCGCCCGCGCCTTTTCGGAGTTCGGTGCAACGCTCATGTTCGCCGGCAACATCGGCGGCCGAACGCAGACGATGTCGCTGGCCATCGAGACTGCCATCCAGACCGATCTCGGCTCAGCGCTGGCCTTGTCAGTCGTCCTGGTCGTCATCGCTGCCGTCGCGCTGGCCATCCCGCTGTTGCTGGTGCGCGGCTCAGAGGTCCAGTAGCGCAGAATTAGGGCAGGATGCCCGAGCTGTTCAACGTCCTCCCGCCCGCGGAGGCATACGCTCTTTTCCTGCGGCACTTCTGTCCGGAGCCGCGGCCGGAACACGTCGAGACGGCGACCGCCCTGGACCGCGTGACCGCCGAGCCCATCCTGTCCCCTTCGGACCTGCCCTCGTTCACGCGCGCCACCATGGACGGCTACTCCGTCCGGGCCGCCGACACATTCGGCGCTTCCGAGGGCGCGCCGGCCTACCTCAAGATGGCTGGCGAAGTGCCGATGGGCGCCACCGATCCGATCCCGGTGGGCGTCAGCGAAGCGGCGGTCGCCTACACCGGCGGCATGCTGGCTGGCGGCGCCGATGCCGTGGTCATGGTCGAGCACACCCAGCAGGTCGACGCCACCACCATCGAGGTTGTCCGCCCCGTTGCGCCGGGCGAGAACTGCGTCCAAGTCGGCGAGGACGTCCGCCGGGGGGAGGAGCTGCTCCCGGCCGGCCACCGGCTCCGGCCGCAGGACCTCGGCGGCCTGATGGCGCTGGGTGTCACCAGGCTGGCCGTCGCCCAACGCCCGCTCGTGGGCATCATGTCCAGCGGCGACGAGGTCATCCCGCCCACCGGGCAGCCCGAGCTGGGCCAGATTCGGGACATCAACAGCTACACCTGCAAGGCGCTGGTCGAGCGCGCCGGCGGCGAGCCGCGCCTGCTCGGCATCGCGCCCGACCGCCGCGAGGCCATGGAGGCGCTTGCGCGGCAGGGCCTGGAGCAGGCCGACCTGCTGGTCCTGTCGGCCGGCAGCTCCGTCAGCTCGCGGGACATGACCGCCGAGGTCATTGCCTCCTTGGGTGCGCCCGGCATCCTGCTGCACGGCGTCTCCATCCATCCCGGTAAGCCGACCATCCTGGCCCTCGCCGGCCGGAAGCCGGTCATCGGCCTGCCCGGCAATCCAGTTTCGGCCGTGGTGCTGTTCGAGCTGATGGTGGCGCCCACCATCAAGCGCCTACTCGGCCAATCCGACCCGGATGCCTACTCCAAGGTTCAGGCCCGCCTCACCCGCCGCGTGGCCTCTGCGCCCGGCCGCGAAGACTACGTGCAGGCCCGCCTCGAGACGCGCGACGGCGAGCTGTGGGCCGAGCCGGTGTTCGGCAAGTCGAACCTCATCTTCACCATGGTCAAGGCCAGCGGCATGATCCACGTCCCGCTGGATCGCTCCGGCATCGAAGCCGGCGAGCTGGCCGACGTGCGGCTGTTTTGATGGCCGGCCATCGCCGCAAGGTCTACCTTGAGGACGTCGGGCTCGACGACGCTCGTGCGCGCTATGCCCAGGCGCTGGCAGACGCGAAGTTCGGGCCCATGCCGTCGGAGCTGGCGCCGCTGCACGAGGCACTCGACAGGGTCACGGCCGAGCCCGTGTGGGCCAAAATTTCCGCGCCCCACTACTATGCGTCGGCGATGGACGGCATCGCCGTCCACGCTGCCGAGACCACTGGCGCGACCGAGACCAGCCCCAAGCGGTTGAGGCTGGGCGAGCAGGCCGTCTGGGTCGACACCGGCGACGCCATGCCCCCCAGCTTCGACGCAGTGATCATGGTCGAGTATGTGCAGGAGATGGCCGGCGGCGAGCTCGAGATCCATGCGCCGGTGGCGCCCTGGCAGCACGTCAGGCCGATGGGCGAGGACGTCGTCGCCACCGAGCTGATCCTGCCGCAAGGGCATCGCATCCGCCCTTTCGATCTCGGCGCGGTCGCCGCCGCCGGG
>DAIUFO010000279.1:0-5524 GCA_036844545.1 Chloroflexota bacterium | reverse complement strand
CGTAGGCGTTGGCCTTGACGATCGGCAGCAGGTGGATGTCCGGGCCGAGCCAGCGCTTGACCTCGCGCACGTTGTGGGCGATGGCCGCTACGTCCACCTCTGCCCAGGTGAGAGGCTGCTCCTCGGACATGCTCTCAGAGCATACCGGCGGCGGTCCGGGGCTCAGTTCGAGCCGAGGAAGGCCTTGCCGGCGGCGATGGCTGACTGGAAGGACGTGGCGGACGGCTTGAGGGGCTGCAGGATGGGCTCGTGGAGGCCAGCCTCCACGAAGGCGCCAAGCTGGTCCACGACGTCGTGTTCCGTGCCACACAGGACGAAACGATCCAACACCTCGTCCGTCACCAGGCTGGCGGCCTGTTGGGCGTCGCCGGCCTTCATAGCCGCCTCCACGCTCCCCTTGATGGCCGGATCAAGGCCGGCCTGGACGAATGAGGCGGTGCTCTCCATCTGCATCAGGTACAGCAGGAAGGGATCGTTGCGGGCCAGATCGCGACCGCTCTTTCGGTTCGGGCCAAAAGAGCAGAAGATGTAGGCCGCGAAGGCGAACGGACGCGCCGGCTGCATGGCCGCCTTCAAGCCGGCGATGTGCAGGGCGCACACCGGCGCGGGGGACATCGGGCCGTCCAGGTGGCCGTCGGCAATCTCGGCGGTGAGCGCCATCGCCTTGGGGCCTCTGACGGCGAAATAAACCGGTACGTTGGCCGGGGGCAGCTGCAGCTTCATGCCGTCCAGCGTCACGACGTGGCCCTCGGTGGTGACGGTCTCGCCGCGCCATAGCCGGCGGCAGGCGTCGGTGATCTCGCGCAGCGAGCTGAGGCTGTAGTCGCGCTGGTAGCCCAGGTTGTGGAGCCGGCTGTAGGCGGTGCCGATGGCCAGCCGGAAGCGCCCTCCCGCCAGCTCTTGGATGGCCGCGGCGGACATGGCCAGCAGGGCCGCGTTGCGGGTGAAGCTGTTGAGGCAGCCAGCGCCCAGCTCGATGCGATTGGTCACCAGGGCGGCGGCGGTGAGGTAGCTGAGCGCGTCGCGCAGGCCGTAGGTCTCGTGGACCCAGAAGGATCTGAGGCCAGCGTCCTCAGCGGCTCGCGCGTATTCGACCGCCTCGCGGACGGGAAGCCCGCCCACCATGCCGATGCCAATCCGTCTATCGCTCATAGGCGCTCCGGGCCAATGGTACAAAGGAGCATGTAGATGAGTCCAGCAACCGCTGCCGCGCTGTTTGGGGTGGCGGTGGTTGGGGGCATCATCAACTCCATCGCCGGCGGCGGCACATTCGTCGTGTTCCCGACGCTGCTGCTGTCGGGCGTGCCGGCTATCCAGGCCAACGCCACCAACACCATGGCCTTGTGGCCGGGAGTGGTGTTCAGCCTGTTTGCGGTTCGGCGGCAGGCCATGAAGGCGCGCTTCAAGGTCGTGATGGCGGTCCCCAGCCTCATCGGCGGAGCGATCGGCGCGCTCCTGCTGCTGAAGACGCCGCCGGCCATCTTCGAGCTCACGGTGCCGTTCCTGCTGCTGGCGGCGACGCTGCTGTTCACCTTCAACCCGGTGCTGGCCAAGCGGCTCGGCAGGAAGCGCGGCGGGGCACCCCACATCGGCCGCGGCCGCGTAGCCGCCACCGTGGCCATCGTGTTCCTGATCGCCATCTACGGCGGCTACTTCGGCGGCGGCATCGGCATCCTGATCCTGGCGGCGCTGGGCCTGCTGGGGCTGACCGACTTCCACGACATGAACGCCTTCCGGCTCATCCTGTCGTGCTCGGCCAACGCCGTCGCGGTGGCGGTGTTCGTGGCGGCCGGAGCCGTGGCCTGGCCACAAGCCAGCATCATGCTGGTGGGCGCGATCTTGGGCGGCTACGGTGGCGCAAGCGCCGCCAAGCGCATCCGAGCCACCGCCCTGCGGCGGTTCGTGATCGCGCTTGGCTTCGCTATGAGCGCCTACTTCTTCTACCGCCAGCTTGCCTGATGGCGCCGCCTGGTATCACGGCAGGTCGCCTGTCGTATGCTGGCCCTATGCGCGTCAGAACGGGCTCGTTCGAGACTGAGTACGTCACCGTCGGCTCCGGCCCGTGGCTCATACTGGCGCATTGCCTGGGCGGCAGCTTAGGCGTGTGGAAGCAGCAGCTGGACGCGCTGGCGCGGCAGGCCCACGTGGTGGCCTTCGACGCGCGGGGCCACGGCGGCAGCGGCTATCCCGCGGGCGAGTACAGCGTGCCGGACCTGGCCGACGACCTGGTGCGGCTGATGGACGAGCTGGGCATCGAGCGCGCCTCCGTGGTGGGCCTATCGATGGGCGGCATGATGGCTCAGCACTTCGCCGCCGGCCACCCTGACCGGCTGGACAAGCTGGTCCTGGCCGACACGACTTCCCACTACGAGGGCGCGGCGGTGAGCACCTGGCAGCAGCGCGCGGCCACCGCCCGGGCCCAGGGCCTGGAGCCGCTGGCCGACGCCACCATGGAGCGCTGGTTCACGCCCGGCTTCCGCCAGACGCAGCCGGACGAGGTCCGGCGCATCCGCGGCATCTTCACCGCCAACGACGCCGAGGGCTACGCGCTGGCCGCCGGCGCGCTGTCGCGCTTCGACGTGCGCCCGCGGCTCGGCCGCATCAAGGCGCCGACCCTGGTGATCACCGGCGACCAGGACGCCGCCTGCCCACCCGACCTCGGCCGGCACATCGCCAGCTCGGTCCCAAACGGCCGCTTCGAGCTGCTGCCGTCGGCCTCGCACGCCTCGTGCGTGGAGCAGCCGGAGGCGTTCAACCGGCTGGTGCTGGACTTCCTCGCGGCCTAGGCCACCGACCTGCCGAACGAGCGGGCGGCGATGACACTGGCGATCAGCGCCAGCACGGCCATAATGACCACGCCTTGGGTGACGCTGCCTTCGCCCAGTCGGTTGTTGAAGATGGCGCGCGCGGCGTCCACCGCGTAGGACAGCGGGTTAGCGGCCGCTAACGCACGCAGCCAGCCGGGGGCCAGGCTCAGCGGCAGCAGCACGCCCGACAGCAGCAGCAGTGGTAGAGCCGCGGTGAAGACGATGGGCGCGTAGGCATCCTCGCTGCGGACCGCCAGCGCGACCGCATAGGAGATCGAGGCGAACAGCAGGCCAATGAGCGCCAGCAGGCCAAGCATGATCAGGAAGCCAACCGGGTTGATGCTCAAGCCGAAGGGCAGCGACAGCAGCACCAGGATGATGGCCTGGATGAGGATGGTCAGGATGTCGCGCATGGCCCGGCCAAGCAGCAGCGCCAGGCGGCTGACGGGCGTTACGCGGAAGCGCTCGAGCACGCCATAACGGACCTCGGCGATCAGCGAAAAGCCGACGCCACTGGCGCCGAACAGGCCCAGCTGGATGAGCAGCCCCGGCACGAAGACGTTGTAGGCGCCGCCCGCGGGGAAACCGGGCGTGTTGGCGATGGACTTCAGCAGCGGCGCGAACAGCACCAGGTACAGCAGCGGCTGGACCACGCCGATGACCACCCAGGCCGGGTTACGGATCAGCAGGCCAAAGTAGCGCATGAAGACGAGCCAGGTGTCGCGCAGGACCTTCATGCCGCTTGCTCCTCGCCTAAGGATTGGTCTGTGTGGTGGAGGCTTCGGGTTCCCTCACCCCAGCCCTCTCCCGCCGCGGCGGGCGAGGGGGAAATGTCGCGCAGGACCTTCATGCCGCTTGCTCCCGCAGGGACCGACCGGTCTGGCGCAGGAAGACGTCGTCCAGGCTGGGGCGGCTGAGGGAGAGGGTCTTCAGCTCCAGTCCGGCGCCGTCGAGGAGGCGCAGGATGGCCGGCATGGCCTCTTCGCCGCGGTCCACGCGCAGCCGCACGACGCCATCCTCGGAGCTGGCTTCGCGCACGAACGGCTGGGCCTGCAGCAGGCTCAGTGCGCTGTGGCTGTCGCCGACACCGATGGTCACGAGGTCGCCGGCGATCTGGCGCTTCAGCTCGTCCGGCGTGCCTTCGGCCTGGATGCGACCGTGGTCGATGATCGCCAGGCGGTCGCACAGCGCGTCAGCCTCTTCGAGGTAGTGGGTGGTCAGGAAGATGGTCGTGCCGCGCTCGCGCAGGCGCCGGACCTCGTCCCACATCCGGGCGCGGCTCTGCGGATCGAGGCCGGTGGTCGGCTCGTCCAAGAACAGCAGGATCGGCTCGTGGATGAGGCCCATGGCGATGTGCAGCCGCTGCTTCTGGCCGCCGGAGTAGCTGCTGATGGGCCGGTCGGCGGCGGCATCGAGCTCCAGCATGGCCAGCAGCTGCTCGGCGCGGCGGCGGGCTTCGGCCGCGCTGAGGCCGTACAGCCGAGCCTGAAACAGCAGCTCGCGACGGCCGGAGATGGAGGGATCCGTGCCGCCAGCCTGGCCCACGTAGCCGATACGCTGCCGTACGCGGTCTGGCTGGCGGCGGAGATCGCAGCCGGCCACGGTGGCCTCGCCGGCCGTTGGCGGCAGCAGCGTGGCCAGCATCCGCAGAGTGGTGGTCTTGCCGGCGCCATTGGGGCCGAGGAAGCCAAAAATCTCACCGGTGTCGACGCGCAGGTCCACCCCCGCCACGGCCTCGACATCGCCGCCGCGCGCCTTGAAGGTGCGCCGGAGCTGGTGGGTCTCGATCATCCGGCCGTTGCCGGGCAGTTCAGGCATGCGCTTCTCCTTGTTGCTTCAACGGCTGCACTACGACTCTACAATCGAACGTCGTGACTTCCCGAGAGTTTGTCCAGCAGTTCAAGGCCGAGATCGCCGCGCACCCCAAGCTGCGCGCCCGGCACCCGTTCGTGAAAGCGGTGCAGGAGGGGCGCGTGTCGGAGGAGCACCTGCGGGAGTGGGCGCGGCAGGACTACAAGTTCCGTAACTCCGTGCCGCGCATCTCGATGATGCGCTACTTGGCCTGCAGCGACCCCGGCTTTGCGCGGCGGGTGTACGAGGTGGTGGAGGAGGAGACGGAGGGACTGGCGACCGGCAGCGCCGGGCACATCGACTTATTCGTCGACTTCGCCAAGGCGCTGGGGCTGAGCCGGGCCGAGCTGGACGAAGCCCCGCTGGCGCCATCCACCGCGGCTCACCTGTACTTCGCGGAGCTGATGATCCTCAAGTATCCCTGGTTCGTGGTGATGGCGGCGCAGATTGTGGCAGAGGGGACGTTCCCGGAAGCGACCGAGGCGCTGGCCGACGGGCTGACGGAGCACTACGGCCTGTCGCGGGAAGCGGTGCGCTTCTTCACGGTCCACAAGGAGGCCGACGAGGACCACAGCTCCCTTGCCGAGGAAATCGCCGAAGCGTACCTGCACTCGCCGGCGCTGCAGCAGCAGACCCGCGAAGTCGGTCTCCGCCGCTTCGAGCTGCTGTACGACACCTGGACTATTCCGGGGTATTAGCTGTTCCTCTCCCATCGCAATGGGAGAGGCTAGGTGAGGGCGCTCGCCTGTTCCGGTGCGCACACTTGCCGCTAGGTGGCTGGTGTGGAACAGCCATCCTGAGGCAGGGATGTGGGTGGAGTCGGCGGAGACAGGGATCGCAAATCTACTTTCGCTCTCATAGGTCTG
>DAIUFO010000278.1:0-5532 GCA_036844545.1 Chloroflexota bacterium | reverse complement strand
ACATGGTAAGCTGGCTCGGTTTGCTGTGAGGATCTTGCTCTACACGGGCAAAGGGGGGGCGGGCAAGACGACGATAGCGGCCGCGACGGCGGTGCGGTGCGCCGAAACCAACCGCCGGACGCTGCTGTTGGGCTGCGACACGTCCGAGAGTCTGGCTGATTGCCTGAACACGCCGCTGAGCGGCGAGCCGCGGCAGGTCGCGACCAACCTGTGGGGGCAGGAAGTCGATCCCCTGGAGCGGCTGGAGCGTTTTTGGCCAGCCGTCCAGCCCGTGCTGGGGCAAGCGTTCGACAAAGGCATCGTGGGCGTGGTGCCCGAGGAGCTGAGCCTGCTGCCCGGCCTCGGCGACCTGCTGCGGCTGCTGTCGCTGAAGGAACAGTGTGACTCGGACGCCTACGAGGTCATCGTGGTGGACCTGGGCTCATCGCTGGCGGCCTTGCAGTTGCTGTCCTACCCCGAGGGCGCCGCCTGGTGGGTGGACCGGCTGCTCGGCGAGGACGGCGGCGCCGCGAGCGCATTGGCCCAACAGGCGGATTCGCTGGCCGAAGCGCTGTCCGACCTGCGCCATACGCTGGGCGATCCGGAGCAGACCTCGGTGCGCCTGGTGATGACGGCCGAGCAGCTGGCGCTGCGCGAAACGAAACGCGTGCTGACATTCCTGAGCTTGTACGGCTTCAACGTCGACGCGCTAGTGCTGAACCGCCAGAAGTACGTGCCGCGGTCCGTGGCCGACACGTTCTCATCCTGGCCCATCCTGTGCTCGACGCTGTACGACCGGGACATCATTGGCGTAAAGCTGCTGAGCGAGATGGCTCGCGCACTGTTTCTGTCGCCCGACGATCCCGCGGATATCATGGTCCGCGGTCCGGCTCAACGGCTGAGCCGGAGCAGCGAGGGCTACGTGCTGAGCTTGAAACTGCCGTTCGTAAGCGAGGACGACATTGACCTGCGGCAGCACAACGGCCAGTTGATCCTCCAGGTCGGCCGCATCCGGCGCGTCATCCCGCTGCCGTCGCCGGTGGATACGCTGAGCGCGGCCGACGCTGTGCTGGAGGAGGGGATGCTGGACATCCATTTCGAGTAGCGCTCAGGAAAGTCTTATCGAAAGCGGGAATAATTCTCCGAAAATGAGACTTTCCTCACAGACGCTCGGTGCGAAGGAGCATAAGCTTAATGCGTGGACAGGTGGAACGTTCAGATCGTCTTGGAGGCGCTGAACGACGACCTCATTTCCTGGACCGTCTCGGACGAGGGTTTGGAGCGTCTTCGCGCGGACTTAAGAGCCGGCGAACTAGGGCGCGCGCACATCATGCGGATCGATCCCGTCGAGAACGTGGGTCTGGTGGCTATCGCCGCCTAGCCGAACCGGTCCAGCGCGAAAAGGCGAGCTGAGAAGCTCGCCTTTTTTGTTTGCCTCCGGCGGCGCGTTCAAACTGCTGAAAGCGGTGAGCGCTTCGCAGCACCAATGTTGGCCATAGGCCCGCACTGGCAGGCCCGCCTACGGTACCCTGCTAGGTAAACATTGTGGCCATCGATTTAGACGAGCGCCGCCGCCGGCGCGACGAGCGCATGGCGGTCGTGACCGCCAACGAAATCGTGCAGCAGGCGGCTGCGCGCGGGCGGGCAATCACGCTCGAGTGGGCCGCTCTCGTGGTGCTGCTGGCGGCTGGCGTGGGGCTGGCGCTGGCGGCCCTGTACCGGCATGTGCCGCCGCCGCCGTTGGGCGCGGCGGCTTGGGCAGGGCTGGTGGTGGGGGCGCTGCTGTGCAACGTTGGGCTGGAGCACGGCCGAGCCCGGCTGGGCTCGCTGGCGTTGGCCATCTTCGCCGCTGCGCCGCTGGCCTTGATCCCGTTCTACTTCGTGCCGGCTGAGCGGACAATGCTGCCGCTGCTGGTCGTCGGCGGTTTCGGAGGGGCCCTGTTCGGCGCGGCGCTGCGCTGGGGCTGGCACCTGCGCGCGACGCTGAAGGAGTCGGCCGGCCTGGCCACGGAAGAGTCGTTCGGGCGAGGCGCCGCGGCATTCGTGACCTGGCTGCACGATGCCATGCTCAAGTGCATCTTCGGCCTGTTCCTGCTGGCCATCGGCGGCGGCATCGCCTATATCGGCCGGCAGCAGCAGCACGAGCTGATCTTCTGGGCCGGCGCGATCGTGATCTTCCTGATCGGCACCGTGGGGCTGTGGGCGCCGGGACTGTACCACCGCACTCGGCTGATTGTCAGCCTGCGCCACTGCGGGCAGCTGTGCTTCTGGCTGAGCCTGATCGCGGCGCCGTTCGTGGAGCAGGGGCCTAAGGGTAGCCTGCCCTACAGCAACGCCCCCAGCCTGCGCTTTGCCGCCATGGGCCTGGGGCTGACGATTGTCGGCGCCACCTGGTTCCTGCAGAAAGGCTCCATCTTCGGCCACCACGACAAGCCTCAGCCGAAGCCCAAGCCGGAGCGCGCCTGCTCGCTGGCGCTGCTCATCTTGGGCCTGGCGATCACGCTGGCCGGCGCCAGCCTGCGGCAGCGGATGAAGCTGACCGTCGACCAGAGCGTGGTGTCGGAGACGAACGCTTTCGGCGCCGTGCACTTCGAGCCGGCGGCGCAGGTGAAGTCGGTCACGATCGTGCAGCCGCTGGAGGATGTGCCGATCTACCTCGACTTCGTGGAGTTTCAGGACAGCACCAGTCTGCGGTTGATGCCGATGCTGTACCCGGGCGAGCAGCGCAACCCGGACGAGCACGGCCTGGTGCAGGCCGTGCGAAGCGCGGCGCAGCTCAACGTGCAGTCTTTCCCGGAGAAGCGCGTCGAGCTATGGTCTCGGGGCGACGCCCCGCGCGGCTAGCCCTGGTGTGAACCTCCTCTTGTTTTGAAACTCGCGGTTATCGACGTCGGCAGCAACACCATCCATCTGCTCGTGGCGGAGTGCGATGGCCGCACGCTCGTTTCTGTGGTCGATCAGAGCGCGCGGCTTCGCTTAGGGGCCGATGTCGCCAGGGGGCGAGCGATCACGGCTTCCAAGATGGCGCTCGCGGCCACGACCGTGAGCGATTACGTGATCACCTCCCAGCAGCAGCGCGCCCAGACCATCCTGCTGCTGGGCACGCAGGCAGTGCGAGCCGCTGCCAACGGGACGGACCTGGTGCGGGCCATCGAGCGCGCCACGGGACTGCCACTGAAGGTGCTGAGCCCTGCCGCGGAGGCGCGTCTGGGCTGCCTGGGGACGCAGCTGGATGCGCCTGACGAGCAGCCCCATCTCATCGTGGACATCGGCGGAGGCAGCACGCAGCTATCGCTGGCCGAAGGTTGCGATCGACTTCGTTTCCTGGGCTCGCTGGCGGTTGGTTCGGTGTCGCTGGCGACGCGGTTCCTGCTGCACGATCCGCCCTCGAGAAATGCGCGCGAGCGGCTCGATCCCGTAGTGCACGAGGCCGTGGCGGCGATTGGCTCGGATGATTCGCCGGTATCGCCGAGCTACGGCATCATCATTGGAGGCGTGGGACGTCGGCTGCGCAAGGCCGGCCGGCTCAGCTCGGGCGAGCCGCTGGTGCGGCTGTGGGTGGAGCGCCTGGTTGATGCCGTGATGTCCGTGAGCGCGGAGACCTTGGAGGTCCTGGGCGCGGCACGGGCCGAGGACGTCGACATGATCCGCTCCGGAGCGGTGATCCTACGCGAGGTCATGCACGCCTACGGGCTGCAATACTGCCTGGTCAGCAACAACGGCATCCGCGAGGGTGCTATCTTGGCGATGGCCCGCGGTGAGGACGTGATCGATGGCGGCTGAGCTCGTGGCGGTCGCACAGGAAACGACAGAGGAAACGCCGGCAGTGGGGCCGGAGGCCTATTTCAACCGCGAGCTGAGCTGGCTGGACTTCAACTGGCGCGTGCTTCACGAGGCCCTGAATCCGCGCCAGCCGCTGTTGGAGCGGCTCAAGTTCCTGGCCATTTCAGACTCGAACCTGGACGAGTTCTTCATGGTCCGCGTGTCGGGCTTGCTGGGCGAATTCGAGGCAGGCGTGTCGACACGGACGCCGGATGGGCGGACACCCGCCGAGGAGCTGAGCGCCGTGCGCGAGGGTGTACTGGCCATGATGGCCGAGCAGCGCCGGGTGCTCGAGCGCTTGCTGCCGGAGCTGAGCGAGCAGGATGTTGAGGTGCTCGCCTACGACGAGTTGTCGGAGGGGCAGCGTCGGGCACTGAAAGCGTACTTCGAACGCGAGGTGTTCCCCGTTTGCACGCCGCTGGCCATCGACCCGGCGCAGGCCTTCCCGTTCATCTCCAATCTCAGCTTCAACTTGCTGGTGGTCCTGCGCGACCCTGAGGGGCTGCGGAAGCTGGCACGCCTCAAGGTGCCGCCTTTCCCGCGCCTGCTGCCGGTGCGAGAGCGCTCGATCGGGGGGCAGCGGTTCGTGTGGCTGGAGGACCTGCTGAGCCACCACCTGGACATGCTCTTCCCGGACCTTGTCATCGAAGAAAGCTACCCCTTCCGGGTGCTGCGCGACGCGGACTTCGAGATTCGAGAGATCGAAGCGGGCGACCTGCTGGAGCGCGTGCGCGCGGGCCTGCAGCTGCGGCGCTTCGGGGAGGCGGTGGCGCTGCAGGTCCACGAGGCCATGCCGCCCGAGCTGCGCTCGCTGCTGGCTCAACATCTCGAGCTCACGAATGAGGACGTCTACCCGCTGGCCGGGCGGCTTGGCTTGACGGACCTGATGCAGCTGCTCGAAGTGGACCTGCCCAACTTGAAGGACGAGCCATTCGTGCCGCGTGTGCCGCCGGTGCTCGCGGTTTCGAAAGACATCTTCGCCGCTATCCGGAAAGGCGACATCCTGCTGCACCACCCGTTTGACGCCTTCGAGCCGGTGATCGACCTGCTGAACCAGGCGGCGAACGATCCCGACGTGCTGGCCATCAAGCAAACGCTGTACCGCGTGGGGCTGCACTCGCCGGTTGTCGAGGCACTGCGCAGCGCCGTGGACCAGGGTAAGCAGGTGGCCGTGCTGCTGGAGCTGAAGGCGCGTTTCGACGAGGAGAACAACATCGGCTGGGCCGAGGAGCTGGAGCGCGCGGGCGTGCACGTGATGTACGGCTTTGCCGGCCTGAAGACCCATTGCAAGCTGGCGCTCATCGTCCGTCGCGAGCCGGATGGCATCCGGCGCTACGTGCACGTCGGCACCGGCAACTACAACCGCACCACGGCGCGCCTCTACACCGACGTTGGCTTGCTGACCTGCCGCGAAGAAGCCGGCGCCGATGCGTCGGACGTGTTCAACTTTTTGACCGGTTACTCGCGGCAGACGCACTATCGCACGCTGCTTGTCGCTCCGGTGAACCTGCGGCAGGGTCTCAAACAGCGCATCGAGCGCGAGGTGCAGGTTCACCGCGAACACGGCCAAGGGCGGCTGCTTTTCAAGCTGAACTCGCTCACCGATCCGGAGCTGATCGAAGCCTTGTACATCGCCAGCCAGGCTGGCGTGCAGGTGGACCTGCTGATCCGCGGCATCTGCTGCCTGCGGCCAGGCGTCCCCAAGCTCAGCGAGAACATCCGCGTGCGGAG
>DAIUFO010000277.1:0-5545 GCA_036844545.1 Chloroflexota bacterium | reverse complement strand
AGGAAAGCTGCTGCTATTAGTCACGCGTCCCGGCCGGCCCGCGAATTGCTAGACTAGTTGGTCCATGGCAGACGCGATCGCGGCCATCAGCAACGTTCAGCTGGGACTGCTGCAATCGCCCGAGATCGCTCGCGAGCAAATCCCCATCACCGCGCAAGTCCAGCTGGCCAGCGCCCAGGCCACGGCCATCATTGCCAAAGAGGATCAGGACGCCCGAGAGATGGTCCAGCACCTGCAGCAAGTGAGCAGCCACGGCGTCCAGGAAGCCCTCAGCGGCCCCCCAGATCGGGATTCCTCAGCGTTTCGCCAGCGCCGCCCCGGCGTACGCGAACCGGTCGCTGCCAAGGCGGTCTCCCTCGCTGCCGCTCATCCTCGAGGCCTCGGCAGCCTGGTCGACTTCCGAGCCTAAAGAGACCCTTTCGGCGCCACCCATTCCATGGCCTGGCCGGTGACCTCGCCGATGTAGTCGAAGTCCTGATCGTAATGAAGCACAGTCAGCCCGGCTCGCTCCGCAACCGCGGCAATGAGCAAATCATTGACGTTCGCCGCCCGATGCAGCCCGCGACTGCTCAAGGCCTCCATCACCTCTGTTGCACGTTTGAAATCCGCGTCTTCGATTTCCAC
Source organism: Chloroflexota bacterium (assembly GCA_036844545.1). Taxonomy (GTDB): domain Bacteria; phylum Chloroflexota; class JAJPGV01; order JAJPGV01; family JAJPGV01; genus DATGVV01. The sequence continues at coordinate 4,921 of DAIUFO010000277.1, read as the reverse complement.
CTGCTCTAAGCCGAGACGCCGTCGGGACCAGATCGTTCGAATTTCCTCGGCGTTGCGCGCGGTGAAGAGCACCTCGAGGTCCACCATGCCGCACGTCGACACTAACCTTTTGTCGGCGAGCGACTGAAGTGCCTCGGCCACTTGGGCATGATGAGCGTCGGTAAACACGCTCGTGTCGGCTAGGTAGGCAGGAACCGACGCCAATCACTGCCCTCGATCCCGGCCCTCTCTATGTCCTCGAGACGGGCGGCCACCTCGAAGTCCATGCCTCGAACGTGGGCTTCAATCAGATGCTCCCGGGCGTAATGCCGCAGCACCTCATTCAGAGCTGCATCGACCGTCTGCTTGATGCCTTTGGTGCCAAGGATCTCCGCTGCCTGTTCGATGACAGCGTCATCCACAACTAAAGTGGTCTTCCGCATAGGACGTAGTATATACGTTGCTTCCCTGCAACAGCTATACGCCCAGGCGCTCTAAGAGCCGTACTGGCTCGGTCACCGGCAGGTCGCAGGCGAAGTTTTGGCAGACGTAGGCGGCAGGCTGGCCGTCGACGAGGTCGCGGCCCGCTAACAGCGGGATTGCCAGGCGGGCGGCGGTATCGTCGGGCGCGCAGGCGGCGACGACCTTGTTAGGGATGTACTTCGACCACAACGCCTGGCGGAATCCCGCCATCCCCGGCGACTCGAGCGGGCCGGCCAGGGCGATCTCCGGCGAGGGGCCGAAGTACAGGTCGTAGGCGCACAACAGCCGCCCAAAGCCCAGCGGGTAGCTGGCGGCGACGCGCTGCATCGAGCGCAGCACGGTTTCGGCGATACCGGAGTAGCGCTCCTCGCCCGTGAACAACCACAGCCGCGGCAGTACGTCGACCGCCACAGAGTTGCCGGACGGCGTCGCGTTGTCGAACGTGTCGCGCGGCCGATTGATCAGCTGCTCGTGGTCCCGGCCGGTGTCGTAGAAGCAGCCCTCGGCGGGATCCCAGAACTGCTGGATCATGGTCTCCGCCAGCTCGCGGCCGGCGCCGAACCAGCGCAACTCGAACGTCACCTGGTACAGCGCCAGCAGCCCGTCGACAAGGTTGGCGTAATCCTCGAGATAGCCATTCAGCTTGCTCTGGCCATCCTTATGGGTGCGCAGCAGCTTGCCGTCGCGGCGCAGCTCGCGCAGCAGGAAGACCGCGTTGCGGCGGGCCACCTCGGCGTAGTCGGGCCGGGATAGTGCCGCCGAAGCTTCGGCGAAGGCCTTGAGCATCATGCCGTTCCAGGCGGTCAGGACCTTGTCGTCACGGCCGGGGTGGACGCGCTGCTCGCGGGCGGCCATCAGCTTCTGCCTTCCTCGCTGGATGGCCGCCTCGAAGTCGTGGAAATCGACGCCCAGCTGATCCGCCACCACGTCCATGTCGCGCGGCACGTTCAGGATGTTCTTGTGCTCGAAATTGCCGGCTTCGGTCACGTCGTAATAGCGCATGAACAGCCTCGCGTCGGTCTCACCCAGCACGGCTTCGACCTCCGCCGGGGTCCAGACGAAGAACTTGCCCTCTTCCCCCTCGCTGTCCGCATCCTGGGTCGCATAGAAGCCGCCTTCGGGCGAGGTCATCTCGCGGGCCACATAGTCCAGCGTTTCCTCGGCGACCTGGCGGTAGAAAGCCTTGCCGGTGAGCTGGAAGGCGTGCACGTACAGCAGCGCCAGCTGGGCGTTGTCATACAGCATCTTCTCGAAGTGGGGCACCAGCCAGTGCGCGTCCACGGAGTAGCGGTGGAAGCCGCCGCCGAGCTGGTCGTACATGCCACCACGGGCCATCTTCGACAGCGTGAGCTCCAGCATGCGCAACGCCGTCGGGTCCTGGCCACGGGCGTAAGCGTGCAGCAGGAACTCCAGGCTCATGGGCTGCGGGAACTTCGGCGCGCCGCCGAAGCCGCCCTCCGCCTGATCGAACATCCCGGACAGCGATCGCACGACGGCCAGAAGCAGGCCGGGGTTGAGGTCGTCCTCCCCCGAAGCCGCGGCACGAGCCGACTCGCGCAGCTGCTCGACCATGCGCTGGCCGCTCCGCTCCACCTCGTCGCGGCGCTCGGCGTAGGCCTTGGCCACGCCTTGCAGCACACGCGGGAAGCCGGGCATGCCCATGCGGTCCTCGGGCGGGAAGTAGGTGCCGCAGTAGAAGGGCGCGCCGGCCGGCGTCAGAAACACCGTCATGGGCCAGCCGCCGCGCTGAGTCATGGCCTGCACGGCCGCCATGTAGATGGAGTCGAGGTCCGGCCGCTCCTCGCGGTCGACCTTAATGTTCACGAAGTGCTCGTTCATGATGGCGGCGATTTCGGGATTCTCAAACGACTCGTGCTCCATCACGTGGCACCAGTGGCAGGCGGAGTAGCCGATGCTGAGCAGGATGGGCCGGTCCTCGGCCTTGGCACGGCTGAGCGCCTCGTCGCCCCACGTGTACCAATCGACGGGGTTGTGCGCATGCTGCAGCAGGTAGGGGCTGGTCTCGTTGACGAGGCGATTGGCCATGCGGCCAGTATGACCTCTTGACAGGAGCGGCGGCTGTGCTAGTCTGGATATAGCAGATTGCTATATCGACGAAATCGAGGAGAGAACCATGAGCCTTTTGGAACGTGTCAGCAGCCTGGTGCGGGCCAACGTCAACGACATGCTGGACAAGGCCGAGGACCCAGAAAAGATGATCAAGCAGTACTTGATCGACATGCACAACCAGCTCATCCAGGTCAAAACGCAGGTGGCCGCGGCCATGGCCGACGAGCAGAAGCTGTATCAGCGCTACATGGACGCGCAGAACCAGTCCAACGACTGGCAGCACAAGGCTGAGCTGGCCGTCCAGAAGAGTGACGACGACCTGGCCAAGCAGGCGCTCCAGCGCCGCAACAGCTTCCAGGAAACCGCCGACGGCTTCAAGGCGCAGTACGACGAGCAGAAGAAGGAAGTCGACATCCTCAAGGACAGCCTGCAGAAGCTGGAGAGCAAGATCCAAGAGGCCGACACCAAGAAGGATCTGCTCATCGCCCGCTCGCACGTGGCCGACACCCAGAACCTGGTCCACGCCACCACCGACCGCCTCGCCGGCACCTCAGCCTTGGACGGCTTCGATCGCATGGAGGACAAAGTCCGCCAAAAGGAAGCCATGGCCTCGGCCTCAGCCGAGCTGGAGCGCGATCCCCTGGAGGACAAGTTCGCCGCGCTGGAAAAGACCGACGATCTCGACCGCCAGTTGGCGGAGTTGAAGGGCAAGTCTCAAGGCGGAGCGCCGCCGGCGGCGTAGGTGCAAGAAGCGCGGAAGAAGCTTAGGTGCGCTCCTTCTTCTTGACCTCTTTGTAGTAGGTGTGCGAGTGCTTGGGGCCGGTCTGGACGCCTTCCTCGAGTTCGCTGCGCTGCTGCGGCGCGTCGTCCGGCATCAGGTTCAGCAGGTCAATCTCGATGTCAGTCCCGCGCACGTCGGTTCGGCGCACCAGGTGGCGCAGGATCATATTCTCGGAAACGTAGATGTTGTTGCCCATCTCGGGCTCGGCCTCGGCCATGCGCAACTCCATAAAATGGAGGCTGTCCTCGCCGGCGTTATTGGCCTCGAGCTTTTGTCGAATATTCGACAATGTATCGTAAACGGCCAAATCCTACCCTCCACCGACCATCTCCCCGAGCTTGCGGGTAACAGGTAGTTTATCACGCAGGCCCTCCAAATGGCCCTCGTTCGCTCGCTTTTTAGACTGCTCGCTATACTGCCTTCATGCTGTTCAAAGGCGCCGGCTTGGCCGCGTTCGCCGGGCTGCTGGCCTATGCCGCCGCCGGCGTGGTGGTGGCCTGCAAGGTCCGGCGCCAGAGCCTGGCGGACGACCCCGATCACGAGCTCGACGCGCACGCGCTGCTCAGCATCGTCATCTGCTGGCCTCATGATGTGCAGTCGCTGAAGGCATAGCTGGCGTGTACTTGCCACCGGACTTCCGGGAAGACGACGTAGCGATCCTGCATCAGGCGATCGGCGAAGCCCGCCTGGCCACGCTCGTCACTTTCGGGCGAGATGGGCTCACCGCCAACCACCTGCCGGTGCTGCTGTCACCCGAGCCGGCGCCGTTCGGCACACTCGTAGGCCACTTGTCGCGCGGCAACCCGCAAGGCGTCGAGGACGGCGCGCAGGCGCTGGCCATCTTCCTTGGCCCCGACGCCTACGTGAGCCCATCGTGGTACCCCACCAAGCGGGAAACGGGCAAGGTGGTCCCAACCTGGAACTACGTCGCCGTCCATGCCTACGGCCAGCTGCGGACCTTCGACGATCCCGAGCGCTTGCTGGACCTGGTCACCCGCTTGACGGCGCGCCACGAAGGCCCCCGGACGCAACCCTGGGCCGTTGCCGACGCGCCAGCGGATTTCATCCAATCGCAGCTCAAAGGCATCGTGGGGCTGGAGCTGCCCATCGAACGCCTGGAAGGCAAGTGGAAGATGAGCCAGAACCGCCCCGCGCAGGACTGCGCCGGCGTCGTCGATGGCCTGGACCGCGAAGGCGGCTTAGTCGAGGCGGCCGTGGCGCGGCTGGTCGCCGAACGCAATCCCGAGGCCGGCCGCTCATGACCTACCACCTGGCGCAGGTCAACATCGTCCTGCCCAAACAGCCGCTGAACTCCGGCACCCGTTCCGGTATCGGTCTGATCTCCGATGTTTGGGCGCTAGGCCGCTTTGCCCCGCTTCGTCGCGTTGGCTCGGAAGCGGCCGTGCCTCCAGAAGCGAAATACGGGTCCAGCTCGGAGCTATCGCTTCCCACAACCGAGCCATCACCACTCTGATGGATGCCATGCGCTCATCGTCCGGGTTAGTCACCCACGGGCCGTGCGTGACGAGTCAGTTCCCAGCCGGGGGCTGCGTAGAACCCTCGCCCGCCGCGGCCGGAGAGTAGTGCTGCGCCGAGGCGCACCGGCGT
>DAIUFO010000276.1:0-5547 GCA_036844545.1 Chloroflexota bacterium | reverse complement strand
GTCCTGCGCCGTCACCGTGAAGTTGAAGGCGCCGCCAGTGCTGGCGGTGGCCGGAGCCGACACCGCAACGTGAGTGGCTGCCGCGGGCGACACCGCAATGGTGTTTGAGGTGCCCGTGAACGCCGAGTTCGAGGTATCGGTTGCGGTGATGGTCTGGTTGCCCGCCGTCACCAGGGTGGCCGTGAAGGTTGCCGTCCCGTTGGTCAGCGTTGCGTCGGCCGGCAGGGACGCGCTCGCATCCGAGCTCGTGAAATGGACGCTGTCAGCAAAACCGGTGACGGTGTTGCTGGCTTGGTTCAGAGCCGTCACCGTGAAATTGAAGGCCCCGCCCGCGCTGGCAGTTGTGGGAGCCGACACCGCGAAGTGGATGGCAGCCGTTGAGGTCGTGGTCCCATGCGAGGAGCAGGGACTGACGGCGGTGGCGCCGAGGCCCGGAGGGCCGGTGTGTACGTGATTCATGTCGCCGCAGCCCCAGCCCGGCCGCGTGCCGCCCGGGGCCGCTGCTGCAAGCCCAACAAACGCCGTCAGCATGATGCCACTAAGGGCAAGGGCGATGCTGCCCTGGATAGAGCGCTTCCGCATCGACTTATTCATCTGCATTTCTCCTGCTACCGACGTGTCGAGGTCCGACCTCTTGAACGCGCGAACTCTGTGGCGGTTAGAAGTTTGTGAGCGGCCGCCGCTTTGCACTTCGCAAATGCCGGGCCGCGGAGGGCTGTTGCTTGCGACCTCGGCGTCGAACTTATCGTTTTCTTACCAGCTGTTCAGCCGGCGCGTAGCGCTTCTTAACGGCTTCGGCCTCTCAGCTTGAGGCTCGCTCATTGTGATGCAGCCATCCCGACGAAACGGCCCATACCTCGATCTCGGATCTCTGGTCGGCGCACGCCGACGTTCGGGATCACATGCGCGCCCTGATCCGGGACCGGATGCTGGCGGTCGGCATCAACCCACTGAGCGAGCCTGGCAGGCATGCGAGCGGCACAGCCGCAGCCCCTCGTCGTTACAAAGCGTATGAGGCGCTCTCGTCTTGTGCTCGCGCTCGCCCTCGCCCTCGGTCTCGTCCCCCGACTGGCAGACGCGGCCGCCGCAGCGAGCTGCCGCTACGTCCTGGGCTTTCAGACGTTGGCCCACGCCCTGCCTTATCGGGTTGGAGACTGTCTTGAGGACCAGGCGTTCGCTGCGAGTTGGTCACCTCTGGGTTGGGCGTGCATGAACGTGTGATCGCCAGCCGATCGACGAGGACCGACACCAGACGCCGAACGTCCAAACTTTCTGCGGCATTCCCGCCTGCCTATCCTGTACGGCGACGGCCTCTGCCAGCCCGGCGCCGGAAGTCTGCCACTGGGCGCCTGACGGTGCTGCTGATCCTCGGCATCGCTATCGCGGTGTTCCTGCGGGTCCAGGCTTCGGCGGGCGGGGCGGCGGTGCCGAGTACCGGCGCGACCGGATCCGCTGCTCATGCGACAAGTGCGGGGTCGCCCCGAGGCACGGCTACGGTTGGACGGAATCCATCGGCGTCGGCGCTCGGTAACCAGGCAGGATCGCCGTGGGCTGTCCAGGAGCAAGCTAGGGAAATCCTGGACGGCGCCGGCGGTACCACGGCCATGATTGCTGCCCAGCCTGACAAGCCAGCAACGGTGTCGCTCAATGCGACGCAGTCTATGCCGGCGGCCAGCCTGTACAAGCTCGGCGTCATGGCGGCGGTGTTCCAGGCAGTGGCGGACGGCGAGTTCCCGTTGGACCGCCAGGTCACCATCCCGCAGGATGAGGTCGCTTTCTACGGCGATGCGCCGGCAACTGCTGCCGGAACGACACTTTCCGTGCGGGAAGCTCTGGAACGGATGATCACCATCAGCGACAACAGCGCTGCCGGTGCGCTTATTGATCTCGTGGGCGCCGACAAGGTCAACGCAGCCTTCCTGGCCAACGGCATGCCGCAGTCACATCTGGGCAGCGGACCCGGCGTAGAACCGCGGACGGTTGCTGAGACCACAGCCGCCGACCAGGCGATCTTCTACCAGCGCTTACTGGCCGGCCAGGTCGTGAGTCGCGCCGCCAGCGAGGACATGCTGACGCTGCTCCAGGCCCAGCAAGAAAACGATCGCCTCCCGGCAAAATTGCCGGCCGGCACGCTAATGGCGCATAAGACCGGGGAGCTGGACGGCGTTCGCAACGACTCCGGCATTATCTTCACCCCCAATGGCCCACTGGTCTGCGTCGTGCTCATCAGCGACCAGCCTGAGGCCAGCCGAGCCGTAGACGCGATTGCCGACGCTGGCCTGCTCGTGTATCAGTGGCTTGCGAGCAGCCGACCACCGCCGCCCTGAATCTTTGAAGATGTCCATTTCACCACCAATTCCTAGCAATTGCCACCCTCCTGACGCCACTGCTTGAAGCCGGTTTGCGCATCTCCGCTGGCTTGTCGCGTGAACAGTTCGGCCACCGTGGTGCCCGTCGGTGTGTGTAGCCGCGACAGCTCTGACGTGCTCAGTGGACGATTCCAACCGTCGCACTGCGCCGGGTCAATAGGACGGAAGGCGAACACGCCAGCCACGCCAAGTCCCGCCACGATCATGGCGGCGCCAAAGGCTGCCCATCCCCAGGCGCGAGTTGCCTACCGTCACCAAAACCACATAGGTTAACGGCACAAAGAGTCTGGCCAGCAGAGGTGCACCCGCAAGAGCGAACAGCACTGTCGCTGTCCCGCCCCCGAGCACAGGCGCCAGATAGCCGAGCACGAGCCACGCGGAATCCGACCAATGCGACTTTCGCTCTACTACAGCCCCTTTTCCCAAAGGATGCTTGCCAGCAAGTCTACCCCTGTGGATGCCTTGGAGTTCGTCCGGCGCCGGTTGGACGGGATCGCCGAAGGCTATGTCCAATGGTTACATCGTCGCTAAGGAGCCCTGGCTTCGGCAAGGCGGTCCCCGAAAGGCCCATAGCGGCTCCCATGTCCGCTCGCAGCCAATAACACCCCGCATGCTGCCTCGTTTTGCATAGCGCGAGTGCGTTCAGCCCGTCGGTGTTCCTCTTAAGTGCAGCTACGCCCTATCAGGCGGCTGGGGATGGCCATGTTCCTCCTGGGCTGCAGCTCGCTTGCATTGGTTCCCTCGGCCAGCGCCACCGGCTCGGTCAACGGAAAGACCATCGTCGTCGACCCGGGGCACGGTGGCAAGGACCCCGGTGCCGTGGCCAATGGCATCCAGGAGAAGACGGTCACCCTCGCCGTGGCCCAGCAGCTGGCGGCCATCCTGCAGGCGGAAGGCGCCCATGTGGTCATGACCCGCAGCGCCGATGTCAATCCTGCGCCGAACGGGACGGTGGACGACGACTTGCGGGCGCGGATCAACATGGCACAGCAGGCCCACGCCAATGCGTTCGTGTCGATCCACGCCAACGAGGCGGCAGACCCCAACGTCAGCGGGGCGAGCACGTTTTACGGTCCGGTCTGCGGCTTTTACAGTGGCGTCAAGCTGTCAGCCACGGACGTCGGCCGCTCGTACTCGCTTGCCCAGAAGATCCAGGCGTCGCTCGTGGGTCGTACGCATGAGCGGGACGACGGCACCCCGGCGGCGGCTTTCTGGGTACTGGGCAATCCCGGCATTCCCGCCATCCTAGTGGAGACTGCCTTTCTATCGAACAAGGCGGACGCCGCAAAGTTGGTGGACCCCGGGTATCAGCGCCTCCTGGCTGACGCCATAGGCGACGGCTTCAACGCCTTCTTCGCCAGCGGCGACGCGGCCGGCACGCCAGCGGCTCCCAAAGAGGGGCTGGCCGGCTGCACCGGCACCGCGGCCAAGGACGACCGGTCTCAGTCTGAGCCGAAATCGCAACCGGCAGAACATTGGGTGCAGACGGTCGTATCCGCCCCGCTGCTGTCTGGAGCCGACCCCAAGGCCAAGGTCTTTGCGACCTTGCCGCCATTCAGCTATTTGAAGGTGCTTGGCCAGAGCGGAGACTTCCTGAACGTCTTAAATCCGGCCACCAATGGCCCGGGCTACGTCGAAGCGAAGAAGGTCGGACCCAGCGGCCCGCCACCGCCACCCCCGGCGTTCGAGCCATTCTGGGTCCAGACCTTCCGCTCGACGCAGTTATGGTCGGGACCCTCCGGTGGAGTCAGCTTCGGGCCGCTGCCGGCCTGGAGCTATCTCCAGGTGCTCGCGCCTAGCTCGACATCACGCTTCTACGTCCGCATCGCGGCCAGTGGCAACGTCGCCTATGTGGACCGGGCGGACGTCGGCCCGTCTGGACCGCCTCCGGCCGCCACCCCCGCCTCAGCCAAACCGGCAGAAGTGCCACAAGCCAAACTGGCTCGGGCACCAGCGGGCCCAACGGCGTCGGCCACGCCCACGATAGTGGTGGTCGCAGCCGGCGACACGTTATCGGCTATCGCCACCAGGGTTGGCGTATCCATTGCCGATCTCACTGCAGCCAATCGGCTGAAGCCGGATGGAACAATCCTTGTAGGCCAGAAGCTCGTCGTCCCCGGCGGCAAGCCGGCCGCCGCACCTTCACCCGCCGCCGTCCCAAAAACGGGATCAGGTCCGGCGTCGGGGTCCACGGTCGTTGTGGCCGCGGGGGACACCCTGTCGGGGATCGCGGCTTCAGCGGGTGTCTCGGTGTCCGACCTGACTGCCGCTAATCACCTCTCGCCGGACGACCTGATTACCGTTGGCCAGAAGCTGGTGGTGCCAGCCGCGAGCCCTGCCGGAACAACACCGACCGTGAACCCCGCATCTCCCGGCACCGTGACGATCGGCACAGGCGACACGCTTTCGGCCATCGCCGCCCGGCTCGGCGTGCCGGTTCAGGCCCTCGTGGACCTGAACCATCTGAAATCGCCCGATGACATCCAGGCCGGTCAGGCCCTAAGAGTCCCGGCTGCGTCATGAAGAAGCCCTGGCTTGCCCCGAGTGCAATCTGTTTGTTGCTCGTCGGCTGTGGCCAAGCCCGCTCGGATGCTGAGGTAGGGACGTTGCGTGGAGGGAGCGGGCCACCACCGAGCGCGGCGGCGAGCACTGCTCTCTCCGCGCCCTCGTCAAGTCCGCCCAGTTCCGCCGCGAGCCCGGCGACGCAACCGGCCGATCTCTTCTTCACGTCCGGTGGGAAGCTGTCGGCCGTGCCATCACGGGTTTCCGGGACCGCTCCGGCGCGGCAGGCGTTGGAACAGCTGCTCAAAGGCCCGACCGACGCCCAGCATGTGACCGAGATCCCGACATCGACCCACCTGCAGGACGTCTCGATTAAGAACGGCACAGCGACAGTGAGCTTTGACGACGCGTTCTTCGCGCCTGATGGGGCCACAGGAACCCTGCTGCGCCTGGCTCAGGTCGTCTTTACGCTCACCCAGTTTTCTGGTGTCACATCGGTCCGATTTCTCCAGGATGGGCGCGGTGTGGACCTGATCGGCGAGGGCTTTCCGCTGAACCGTCCGCTGGCGCGCCAGGACTTCGCCCATGTCCAGCCGTAGGCACGCAATCCTTGTTGGGCCTCAGCAGGCTGTCGCAAAATCCGGTGTGGCTGGGGTCGTAGCTCGTTTTTCACCCG
>DAIUFO010000275.1:849-5590 GCA_036844545.1 Chloroflexota bacterium | reverse complement strand
GGCGAGCCCGCCGCGGCTCCCGTCGCCGCCGAGTAGCGATGGCCGAAGTTACCGCCACCGTCATCAAGGAGCTGCGCGACGCCACCGGCGCCGGCGTCATGGACTGCCGCAAGGCGCTCGAGGAGACGAAGGGCGACGTCGATAAGGCCAAGGCCATCATCGCCCGTCGCGGCCTGGAGCGAGCCGACAAAATGGCCGGCCGCGAAGCCGCCGAGGGCCTCGTGGAGTCCTATATCCATCCCGGCGGCCGCGTGGGCGTGCTCGTCGAAGTTAACTGCGCCACGGACTTCGTGGCTCGTAACGACGAGTTCAAGAGCCTGGTACACGAGATCGCGCTTCAGATCGCGGCCGCCAGCCCCGTATCCGTGGACGTCGACGGCGTCGACCAGTCCTGGCTCGACAAGGAGCGCGAAGCCTACGGGTCCGAGGCCGACGTAGCCAGCAAGCCCAAGGACATCCAGGACAAGATCATCGACGGCCGGCTGCAGAAGCGCCTGCAAGAGGTCGTGCTCATGAAGCAGCCCTACGTCAAGGACCCGGGCAAGACCATCGAGCAACTTGTAAAGGAGACCAGCGGCAAGCTCCAGGAGCCCGTTCGCATCAAGCGATTCGCCAGGTTTGAGTTAGGCAAGTAGAGTGCGCTGCGCGCAGGAGTCAGGAGCCAGGAGTCAGGAGTCAGGCGAGTCGAACCCGCCGACTCCCTACTCCCGACTCCCGACCCCGCCGAGGTCGCGTTGAGCGACCTCCGCTACAAGCGCATCCTGCTCAAGCTGAGCGGCGAGGCGCTCATGGGCAATAAGGAGTTCGGGCTGGACCTGCCGGTGGTCCAAGAGCTGGCCGGCCAGATCAAGTCCGCCAAGGCGCTGGGCGTCGAGGTTGGCGTGGTCGTCGGCGGCGGCAACATCTTCCGCGGCCTGGCCGCCAGTACCGCCGGCATGGACCGCGTCCAGGCCGATTACATGGGCATGCTGGCCACCGTCATGAACTCCATGGCCCTGCAGGACGCGCTCGAGAAGCAGGACGTGCCCACCCGCGTGCAGACCGCCATTCCGATGTCGACCGTGGCCGAGCCCTACATCCGCCGGCGGGCTACCCGCCATTTGGAGAAAGGTCGTGTGGTCATCTTCGCCGCCGGCACCGGCAACCCGTATGTCACCACCGACACCGCGGGGGCTCTGAGAGCTGTGGAGATCGAAGCCCAGGTGCTGCTGCTGGCCAAGAACAAGGTGGATGGCGTGTACGACGCGGATCCGCGCAAAGTGCCGGGCGCCAAGAAGTTCGACACCCTGACCTACATCGAAGCCATCAACAAGAGCCTGGAGGTCATGGACCCCACGGCGATTACCCTGTGCATGGATAATCATCTACCCATCATCGTGTTCGCCCTCCCCGGCGACGACAACCTGCGCCGCATCGTGCGCGGCGAGGACGGGCGAGGCACGCTGATCGCCGATCAGCAGAGGAGGTAGGGCATGCAAGACATCGTGGACCGCGCCGAGGCCAAGATGAAGTCCTCAATCGACGCAGTGCGCAAGGAGCTGGGCAGCATCCGCACCGGGCGTGCCTCGACCAGCTTGGTCGAGAACCTGCACGTGGAGTATTACGGTGCCGATACGCCGCTCAAGCAGCTGGCCAACATCTCGGTGCCCGAGGCCCGGACCATCGTGATCCAAGCCTACGACCGCACGGCCATGGCCGGCATCGAAAAGGCCATCCTCAAGTCCGACCTGGGCCTCACACCCAACAACGACGGCCAGAACATCCGGCTCACCATTCCCACCCTCACCGAAGAGCGACGCAAGGACCTGGTGAAGCTGGTCCGCAAGCACCTCGAGGAAGGCCGGGTTGCGGTCCGCAACGTGCGGCGCGAGGGCATCGACCATCTCAAGGACATGGAGAAGGCCAAGACGCTCTCGATGGACGACGACAAGCGCGCCCAGGAACGTCTGCAGAAGCTGACCGATACGTATGTAAAGCACATAGATGACATTGGCCACGCCAAGGAAGCCGAAGTAATGGAGGTGTGATGGGGGTGGTTCTCGCGCCCACCATCCCACGCCACGTCGGGATCATCATGGACGGCAACGGCCGCTGGGCCCAAGGCCGGGGTCTGCCGCGAGCCGCCGGCCACGAAGCCGGTACGAGGAACATTCGCCGCATTTCCGAAAAGGCCCACGAGCTCGGCGTGGGCGTCCTGACGCTGTACGCCTTCTCGACCGAGAACTGGACCCGGCCCGACTGGGAAGTCAAGGCCTTAATGCGCATCTTCGGCGAGACGGTGCGCAAGGAAAAGAGCACCATCCTGGAGAACAACATCCAGCTCCACGTCATCGGCCGGCTGGAGGGCATTCCCGGTCCGCTTCGCTCCGAGATCATGTCGGTCGTCGACGAGAGCGCCCCGAACGATGGTCTCAAGCTGAACGTGGCCTTCAACTACGGCGGCCGCGCCGAGATCCTCGACGCCGTGAAGCGCATGCTGCGCGACCACGTCGATCCCGAGCTGGTGACCGAGGACCTGTTCAGCCGCTACCTCTACACCGCCGAGCTGCCGGACCCTGACCTGGTCATCCGCACCGCCGGCGAGATGCGCCTCAGCAACTTTCTCATCTGGCAAGCCGCCTACAGTGAGTACTACTCCACCTCCGTCCTCTGGCCCGACTTTGACCAGGACGAGTTCGAGACCGCCATCCACTCCTACGCCCAACGCCAGCGCAAATTCGGAGGCATCAACGCCTAGTTCCCTAAACTCCCTCTCCCGCCGCTTTCGCCGTCCGCGCAGGACCGGGAGAGGGTTGGGGTGAGGGAAACCTGACCCAAGCCCGCCTGCGAACCCTCACGGCCATCCTCTGGGTTCCCATCAATCTCGGCCTGCTGTATCTGGGCAATTGGGAATGGCTTCTGTGGATAGCCATCCTGGCCATCGTCGCCACCTCGGAGATGCTGAACCTCCTGGTCAGGGCGGGAAGGCCGCCTGTGAGCTGGATCGGCCCGTTGATGGTGTTCGTGTTTGTCGTCGGCGCCTGGGCCATGCCCGGCAATACCTTCTTCTACCTCCTGGGCCCGGTGTTCCTTGGCGCCATGCTGCTGCTGTTGATCAGCCACACACAGCCGCATGCCTTCGAGCGCTGGGGCATCACCACCTCCGCCGCTTTGTACACCGCGTTGCTGCCCAGTTACATGATCCTGCTGCGCGACGCTCGCAACGGCCTGTGGTGGATGGGCGCCGCGCTGGTCGGAACCTGGGTGTTCGACAGCGGCGCCTACCTGGTGGGCCGCCGTTGGGGCCGCCGGCGGCTATGGCCCGCCGTCAGTCCCGGCAAGACGTGGGAGGGAACCATTGCCGGCGCGGCGCTGGCCGCGGCTGTGTGCCTAGCTACGGTGAAGGTGCTGGGGCTGAGCTATGCTCAAGCCATCGGTCTTGGCGTGCTGATTGCTGGTCTGGCGCAGCTGGGAGATCTGGTGGAATCAGCCATTAAGCGGCAGGTCGGCGTGAAAGATGCCGGCAGCTTTCTGCCCGGCCACGGCGGCCTCCTGGACCGCATCGATGGCCTCCTGTTCTCGACAGTCGGCGTCTACTACTTTGCCCTGCTGATCGGTAAATAGTCGGACCTGATGGGCAACTCAGAACTCAGAACTCAGAACTCAGAACTCCCGCGGAAGCGCCTCGCCATCCTGGGCAGCACCGGCTCCATCGGCACCCAAACGCTGGACGTTGTGAGCCAGTTCCCCGATCGCTTCGAGGTGGTCGGCCTGGCCGCCTCGCGCCTGTCGCCAGCACTCGAGGCACAGGTCCAACGTTACAAGCCCAAGATGGTGGCCACCGACCCCCGGGCATTGATCGAGCTCGCCTCGCGAGACGACCTAGACCTGGTGGTCGTCGGCACCTCCGGCAAGGCCGGCTTCGAGCCGACACTCGCCGCCCTGAAGCACGGCACACCGGTAGCGCTCGCGAACAAAGAGACCCTGATCATGGCCGGTGACCTGGTCATGCGCCAGGCCAAAGCCACGAACACCCCCGTGTACCCCATCGACAGCGAGCACAGCGCCGTCTGGCAGTGCCTCCGGGGTGAGGACCGCTCCCGGGTCAAGCGGCTCATCCTGACGGCCTCCGGCGGTCCGTTCCGCGACCTGCCCCTGGCCGAGCTGGCTGGCGTGACCAAAGACATGGCGCTGAAACATCCCAACTGGGTGATGGGCCCCAAGATCACCATCGACTCCGCCACCCTCATGAACAAGGGCCTTGAGATTTTGGAAGCTCACCATCTGTTCGACCTGCCCTTCAGCCAGGTGGACGCCATCATCCACCCCCAGTCCATCGTCCACTCCATGGTCGAGTTCGTCGACGGTTCCATCAAGTCCCAGATGGGCGTACCGGACATGCGCGTGCCCATCGCCTATGCCATCGCCTACCCCGAGCGGCTGCCCATCGACAGTCCGCACCTGGACGTCGCCGCCAAGGACCTGACCTTCCACGAGATCGACTATCAACGCTTCCCCTGCCTGCGCCTGGCCAAAGAGGCTGGCGACAGAGGCGGCACCTACCCCACTGTGCTGGCCGCCGCCGACGAGGAGGCCGTGCAACTCTTCTTGGAGGATCACATCACCTTCATGGACATCCCTCGCCTGGTGGAGGTAGCCCTCACGCAGCATGAGAGCTTCCCCGACCCCGGCCTGGGCGAGATCCTCGAGGCGGACGCCTGGGCGCGACATCGTGTGAAGGAGCTGGCCCGAACGAGTTTCG
>DAIUFO010000275.1:0-839 GCA_036844545.1 Chloroflexota bacterium | reverse complement strand
ATTATGGAGGAGAAGAGTTTCGAGTTTCGAGTTTCGGGTTCCGAGTTGCTTCGTCGCCCCGTCTCAACTCCAAACTCCAAACTCGAAACTCGAAACTAACCCTATGGACTGGCTGTGGATCATTCCCATACTGCTGCTGCTCGTGTTCGTGCACGAGCTGGGGCACTTCGTCACCGCCAAGCTGGCCGGCATCACCGTGCGCGAGTTCGGCTTCGGTTACCCGCCGCGCCTGTTCGGCATCACCTACAAGGGCACCCTCTATTCGCTGAACCTGCTGCCGCTGGGCGGCTTCACCCGCATGGAGGGCGAGGATGGCTCCGAGGCCTCGGCCATGCGCCCCGGCAGCTTCGCCTCCAAGCCCAAACGCGTCCGCACCCTGGTGCTGGCCGCCGGCTCGCTCATGAACTTGGTCCTTGCCCCGCTGCTGCTGATGAGCGTGTTCATGATCGGCATGCCCACGCCCACCGGCGCCGTGCTCATCTCGCAGGTGCAGGCGGATTCGCCAGCCGCCGGAGCGGGCTTGCAGTCAGGCGACGCCGTCAGCGACCTCCAGGGCCATCCCATCCACAGCGTGCAGGACTTCCGCGACCAGGTGCAGTTCCGGCTGGGCCAGCCGACGACCTTGACGGTTGTCCGCGACGGCCAGCCGGCGACGCTCACGCTGACGCCACGGGAGAACCCGCCGGAGGGTCAGGGCTCCGTCGGCGTGGCCATCCGCGATCAGCTCGTCAACAAGCAATACCCCATCTGGACCGCCTTCGTGCTGGGCGTGAAAGAAGCGGCCATAACCTTCGCCGCCATCTGGATTGGCCTGATTCAGACAGTCCGCGGCATCATCG
>DAIUFO010000274.1:4975-5599 GCA_036844545.1 Chloroflexota bacterium | reverse complement strand
CCCAGAAGGGCCTGATCAGTGCCGAGGAGCTGGCCCGCCGCAAGGTGGAGTGGGACGAGGCGGCTCACGCCACGCCCCACGGCATGCCAATTGAGCTGAAGCGCTGAACGACGTTCGCGCCCGGCTGTTCGAGTGCGGCGAACCGGCCGTGCAGATTAGTGGGACTTGAGGACGAAGCCCACCACACCGCGCTCCTGGCCACGGCGGGCCAGCTCGAAGTCGTCGAACTTCCGCGGCAGCACGTCGGGGCCGCTGTGGACGTGCGTGGTTTCGGGCGTCCGCCATCAGGCTCCGGTCTTAACCGCGGGCTTCGGCACTGGGCAGTAGAAGCCGTTTGGCTCCACGCGGAAGACGCGGTTGAAGCGGCTGCGGAAGTTCTCCAGGGCGCAGATGGCGCTCAGCTCGACCAGTGCCTCCGTGCCGTAATGCCGCTGCAGCCGCGAGAACAGGTCGTCGCTCACGTCGACCGGCGTCTGAATGGTGGCGTCGGCCAGCTCGAAGGCCAGTCTCTCGGCCTCGCTGTAATGAGCGCTCGTGCGCCAGTTGGGCAGATCGGCGATCTCCTCGTCGGTCGCGCCCGCTTTGCTGCTCCCGGCAGCATTCATGTCACTTCAGAAGCCGCAG
>DAIUFO010000274.1:3859-4965 GCA_036844545.1 Chloroflexota bacterium | reverse complement strand
GCCGACTTGACTCGCGATGCGGACGTTGATGAGGCAGCGCAGCTTCTCCGAGATGAGGCCAGACTCGGACATGCCCTTGCCCAACGCCTGCACGCCCTTTTGGATGGACGGCCGGTAGGCCCAGATGCCCGCGGTGTTGGACACCTGGCCCCAGTTCTTGATGTTGCCGTCGTAGATGTGCCGGACGTCTTCCGGCGCCTCTTCGCGGGTCAGCGCATGGATGCGCGCCATGCCGGTTCCTCCTGAAAATAGTGGCTTGCTCTTTAGGATAGGCCACCGTCGGCAACTCCGCCAATCGGCGCTTCGCGGAAGCGAGGAATTGCTCGATTTGCGCCGCCAATGCGATGTCTGTGCCGGGTTGAGTTCCCGGAATGGCATCCTGCGCGGCTCCCGCTCCTTTGGCGTTGCCCAGCGCTGAGATGCTGACGACCAAGGCTGTGGAACGCTCCCGTGTGCCGGTGAAGGACCGGCTGCGGCCATGCCTGGATTGGGAACGATGAACACTTGCTGATGGCGTCGAAGGTGCGCACGAGATCAGGCTGGTCCACGCTACGACGGTCAGCACCCGCAGGCCCGCGCGGCCGCGCCGTCGTGCGGACATTCGAAACCATCGCTAGGTCATTGCGCCTGGTAGCCTAAATCGGCCCCGTCCTAACACACTCCTCATCCAACCCTGCGCACCGTGTGGTCAACCCGTCCCGATGGCGCGGTCTCGCCAGCATTACTGACGGAGGCAACGAGCGCAGAGTTGGTGTCTGTGCCCATCCCTGCCAACACGACCGGATGTCGAAAAGGCGCGTAGGTCGCAAAGCCCGCGTTCGCAGCGTTCCGTGCCTCGCCCGCGGCCGCGGCAAAGATCATTCCCACGGCATAGCCGATGAGGGCCGCATCGAACGTCCGAAACCCGCCGGAGCCGGCCCACATGAGCAGCACCACCACCAGCGCGGCGAGCGCCCCCATGGCCGCTGCCGGCAGCTCGCGCCGGAATCCCACGCCGTTTGTGGATGCTGGGCTAGGCACGGATCGCCGCTCGGGTCAGCTGCTCGGCGATGACGACAGCCTGGTTGTGCTCCTGGTCCTTCGCGCCGTAGAGGATAGTGACCATC
>DAIUFO010000274.1:0-3849 GCA_036844545.1 Chloroflexota bacterium | reverse complement strand
TCGAGCCGCCTGCGCTGCTCGGGCGCCTTGAGCTCCATCTGGTACCTCGTTCGAAACTCCGACCACCGCTCGGGGTCGTGGCCGAACCACTTGCGCAGCTGAGTGCTGGGCCCGAGCTCTGGGAGCCACTCGTCCACTCGAGCCTCGTGTTTGGACAGACCTCGCGGCCACACGCGGTCCACCAGCACCCGGCGGCCATCGTCGGCGCTGACGTGCTCGTAGACCCGTTTCAGCCGCACTGACACACTCCGCCTCCCCACCTCGCTCATCCCACGGTGGGCGTAGGTCGTAGTCTGATACGGCTCATCGTAGCGCCGCGAGCGGGCCCCATCACTCATGCTTGTCGGTTCAAGCGGGCCAGAGCGATGGCCTGTCCGCTCTGGGGGCCCGGCTCGCTGGCGACCTCCAGGCGCTGGACCCATTTCACGCTGGTGAAGCAGCTTCCGCAGAGGACGACCAGCCGCCACGGCCCGCCATGTTCGATGCTCAGCCGATGGCCGTTTAGATGTGTTGCCAGGACCGCTTCCTGGCAGTCCGCCCAGGCAATGGGCACGGCGTAGTCATCCGAGATCGCCTGCACCCAGGCAGCCCCCGGCAGGGGTTCGGCCAGGGCGACCACGTCGGCCAGCCGTGGCCCCACCCATGACAGGGTTGGCACAGTCCACCCTTCTTCACACGCAAATGGAGCCGCGAGCTCTCTCGAGGGCAGGCCGTCCAGCTCAGCCGCGGAGAGTGACCGTGGCCGTGCCACCAGGCCACCGATAGCCAACGACGCACCGTCTACCCTGAGACGAACGACCTCCGGCACCGGGTGGATCGGGAGCTCAGTGTAGACCCGGTTGTGTTCAGACATGGGTCCCTCCAGCCTTGGCTTCATTATCCGCGGTGGCGCAACACCCTCTTTGCTATCGCACTCATGAGATCCAGGGATCGATCCGCGCCTTGAGTCCGCCAATCATGCCGTGCAGGCGTTCGTGGACACCGGCGCCGATCCGCTCGGTCTCGACTCGTTCGAAGGCCTCAACCAGCGCCTCATCCTGCGACAGCAGGTGACGCTGCATAGCCGGGAACAGCTCGGCCGTCTCAGTCGCGATGTGCGTTCGTAGAAAGGCGCTGTAGGCCGCGGCACTGTGCTGAACGGCCGTGCCAAGGCCGATATCACCCGGCCTGTAAGCGGCCACCGCCCTGGCGTATGTTTGCTCAAGACGCTGGCCGTGCTCATGCTCCTGCTCAAGCTGTCGTGGTAGGGGATCGCCGATGGCGAGGAGCTTGGGGAATACTTCGGTTTCCTCCTTGGCGTGATGACACTGGGTCACGAAGACGCGAAAGACTTCTTCGATGTCTGAGAAGACGTCGGTGGGCACGGACTTGCCCGAAGCTGCCCCGGCGGTGGCGCGGTCGAGTTCATCGAGGACGTAGAGCACCGCATTGTGCTCTGTCTCGAGTGTTGTTGTGGCTTCCATGGTGATGATCTCCTTTAAGTCGCCCGTCAGCGGGGTTGTTGCGATAGGGGGCACGATGGCCTCCGGTAGTGAGTGGGCCTGGTCGAGGACGGCGTGGAACGCATCGATCTCCACGTACAGACGGCCGTTCGTCCGACTAACGGTGACCGGCAGCCGTGCCGTACGTAGCATCTCCATGGTGGTTACATCGTCTCCGTCAACCACCGTCTCCAACATGCGAATGCCGTTGTGTACCGCGTGTTCCAGCATCTGGTGCAGGAGCGCATCGCCCACGCCCGAATGGCGAGCATCCGGGACGACCACGACGGCGCCACAGCCGTCTTCCGGCGGGAAGGTGCGAAAGTACTGCGCTACACCCAGCGTTTGACCGCCGTGGCGCCCTCGTGCGACGAGACACACCGCGGGGTGTGAGCTGTCGCACGATGGGCCGTGCAGCTCATGCCATAACTGGGCGGCGCTGGGATCGCACTGTGCTTCCACTGTTTCGATGTCAAAGGCGTAGGTTTCTGTTGTCTTTACCTGCAGGGTCATTGCTCTCGTTACCCCTTCCTTGTCATGACCTACCGGCTGGCCATGTTTGGGCCGCCGCGCACGATGTGGCGCAGGTCGTCGCAACTGCGTTCAGCCTCGCTCAGATTGAGCTTGGAGATGTCTGGCGGAACCAGACTCACCGAGGCTATATCGACTGGCACTTCGCCCGGCATGACCTCGCCAGGGATGCGGGCGCCCACCCGCTGTTCGGGTGGCTTGGGGTGCCCTTCGTGGTTAGTTGGCCTTTCCATGCCTGCACAGGGCTCATCGACGACATACCAGCCGTGGTGAAAGAAATCTGTCTTGCCCGATTGGACGATCTTCAGACCCTCTATGGGGGCGAAGCAGATACCTCGGATCTCAGTGTCCGGTTGCGGCGTCAGGTCGGCTTCCCTCATGCTGGCCTGTTCGTCAGGCGATAGCCGAGCAGCCGGCGTCCCCACCGCGCCGTTGACGTGTTCGGTGGGCGCTGCGGTCATCGTGGTCATTTGGCCACCTCCACCTTGGGATGGTCTTGGAGCTCGCGGCTGGGTGCCGCCAAAGCAATGGTCAATAGGAAAACGCTGGGCTCTAACGCCTCGACGGCGTGCCGCGTTCCCGGTGCGATCGCGGCCAGTTCCCCCACCGCCACATCGACGGTGTGGTCGGGCAGGTGAACACGCAGCCGGCCAGCGAGCGCCTGAATGGTTATCGGGCCAGCTGCCCAATGCTGCTCCAGCCGGGCGCCGGATTTCAACGCAAGTAACACTACCCGGAGCTCCGGGTTCTTGACCAGCGTCTTGGCATTCCGATCGAATTCTTTCCAGGCAGGCTCCGACCGCAACCGCTCGATTTCATCGGCAAGATTGAGGTGGGCGGTCGATGCCGCCAATCTTGGACCGGGCCATTCCCTCGGTCCGGCAGTGTGCGCCTGAGCAGGCTGATCCTTGATCGTCGGGCCGCTCTCAACAGCCGTCAGCAGCATCCGCACATCCAGGTGCTCAGCCCGGGCAAGCTCTTCCAGCGTACGGTGTAGATACTCCCCGCACAGCACCGGCTCGGTCAACCCGAGGCCCTGCAAGCGCTGGCAGAAGCCGGGGTCGATGTCGCGTACCTGGGCAACGGTCATATCGACGATGGCAGGCCTGCCACCCCTGCCCACGATCTGACTCAACTTTGGTGATTCCATGGAGTTGACTCCTCTGTGTCCCTATCTGTTCTTAATCCACTATGGAGGAGCGCGATATATCGTTCAGGGACTTCAGTTCCTTTTCTCAGAAAGGAACCAAAGTCCCTGAAGTTCCGGATGCCGGTGGCTACCGTGGGAAGCGACGACTGAACGGGAGGTACCAGCAATGAGCGACACGAACAACATAGTGGTTGTGGACGTCCGCGAGGACCTGCGGCAAGGGAGCGAAGCCTTCCAGCGCATCATGATGGCGGCCGACGGCCTTCAGGCGGGCCAGGAATTAGAGCTGTGGGCGCCGTTCGAGCCGCAGCCGCTCTTCGGTGTGATGGCTGGCATGGGCTTCGAACACGAGGCCGAGGCGCAGCCGGATGGCGACTGGCGCGTGCGCTTCTACCGGCCCGCCGCCGCGACGGCCTAGAAACCGATGAGCAAAGCGGCCGTCGTCGTGACCGTGCCAGCAGGCGTCCCTGACACCGGCTCACCGATTGGGCCGGCACTGCCGGCCCGTCCTCCGGTCTCGGGGCTCACGACGTCACGGGCGGCCGCTATCGACCTCCCGCTCCGCTACATGATCGCCGGCCTGGTCTTCTCGGTGCTGGCCTTTGGCTGCGCGCTGGCCTACGCGCCAGCGTTCTTGGATGGGGTCTTCCTGACGCCGCACCTGCTGGCGGTCACTCATCTGAGTGC
>DAIUFO010000273.1:0-5636 GCA_036844545.1 Chloroflexota bacterium | reverse complement strand
CGCTCTGGCAGCTCAGAATAAAGCAGCGTCTGATTGACGACCTACACTAGCAGCCTTACGGCGACCGCCTGTCGAGTACGCTGAGGCAGTGGCCAAGGATCGTGCGCTCGTGTTCGCCGCCTGCGGCGTGCGAAATGTGGCCTACGGGATTTCGGCGGTCATCACGGGCCTGTACCTCGCCAGCCTCGGCTTGAGCACCGTTGCCATCGGCGCGACCTTTACCGCCGCGCTGGCCGGCGGAGCGCTGTTGACGGTGGCGTTCTCGTCGGTGGCCGACCGGGTTGGGCGGCGGACGGTGCTGCGCCTGTCCGCCCTGTTGATGGCGGTCTCCGCCGCCGGGTTTGCGTTGAGCAGCCAGCCTGGGCTCTTGGCGCTGACCGCCGCGCTGGGAGCGGCCAATCCCTCCGGCAAAGAGGTTGGGCCCTTTGGCTCGATCGAGCAGGCCATCCTGCCTGAGGTTGTTGGCGACACGTCCAGGACGGCCGCTTTCGCCGTCTACAACATGGTGTCGTCGCTGGCGGGTGCGCTGGGGGCCCTGGCCGTGGGGCTGCCGGGTTTGGCGGGCTTACACGGGAGTGCCGGGTATCGCGCCCTGGTGTGGGCTTACGCCGGGCTCGCGCTGGCGCTGCTGGCGCTCTACGCCGGCCTCTCACCCGAGGTTGACATCTCGCCCTCGCGGGCGTCGACGGGCGACCGGCGGTTTGCCGAGAGGCTTGGCTTGGGCGCGTCAGCTCCCATTGTCGTGCGCCTAGCGGCACTCTTTGCCGTCGACGCCTTCGCCGGCGGGTTCGTGGTCCAGAGTATCCTGGCCTACTGGTTCGCCTTGCGCTACGGCATTGGCCCCGGCGACTTGGGCGCCATCTTCTTTGGCGCCAACCTGGCGTCCGCGCTGTCGTTCCTCGCCGCGGTGCCCTTGGCGCGGCGCATAGGCTTGCTGAACACGATGGTGTTCACCCACCTGCCGTCGAATGTGTTGCTGCTGTTGGTGCCACTGATGCCCAGTCTGCAGCTGGCGGTTGGGCTGTTGCTGGTGCGTTTCCTCCTGTCGCAGCTGGATGTGCCGACGCGTCAGTCCTACACCATGGCCGTCGTCCAGCCAGGCGAGCGCTCGGCCGCGGCTGGTTTCACCTCAGTTGCACGGAACACGGCTCAGGCCATAGCGCCGTCGTTCACCGCGGCGACGCTGGCGGTGCCGGCTTTGGGGCTGCCATTCATCATCGGCGGCAGCCTTAAGATCGTCTACGACCTGGCCGTGCTGGCCGCCTTCAGGAGCCTCCGTCCCCCGGAGGAAAGGGGTTAGCGCACGCGGCGCAGCGGCAGGATCTTGGGATCGCCGGGGGTGACCTCGGATGGCAAGAGGGGTTCTTCCAATAAGTCAAGGGACCAGCGCTGCCGGGTACCCAGGCGCGTTTCCAGCACCACGCCGAAGCCCAGGGCGGCCGCCACACCGCCGGTAATCCAACCCACGAACGGCAGCATGCTGGTGACGAACAGCAGCCACAGTCCAAGCAGGGTTTCGGCTAGTGGCGATGCGACCACGTTCAGCCGGCGCAGCAGGGTCCGGCCCAGCGTGAAGCTCACGGCCACGATGCCCAGCATCGTGGCCAGCCACACGCCACCCACCAGGAACGGAATAAAGGGCACGCCCACGATGGTCAGCCACGACAGGCGCAGCAGCGCATAAGCCACAAAGTAGGCCAGCAGGCCCAGCAGGATATTCAGCAGGTGATTGCCGGCCGGCTCGGCGCGGAGCAGCGTCGAGATGTAGCGGATGCGTTTGGCGAATAGGAACAGGATCATCGTGGCGACGGTGCTCAACACCGCGAACGAGCCCAGCGCCCAAAAGACGTCGTTGACGTCCGAGCGGTGGACGCCGAAGGGCCGCAGCCACAGGCTGAAGAACTTGGAGGCCACTAGGCTGTGCTCGCGGTCTTCGCGTTGCTGCTCGGTGGCAGTGGCGGAATTGTCGTCCGGGCTGGGGCCGAGGAAAGCGAACGTGCTGCTGGTCAGCTGGGCAAAGCCGTTGATCCCAGCCGCCGGCAGCACCACGGCGTTCAAGGTCACCACCCCCGCGCTGTACAGAACGATGGCGCACACCACGGCCGCTAAGCGTCTCTGCATGCCGGATTCCTACCGGCGCCGGCGAGGCACCTGTGTGGGCACGGCGTCCCCCCGCTGAGGCCGCGGCCGCGGGGTCGAACCCAGGACGCAGGCCATTACCGCCAGGCCCGCCAGGGCCATGATGGCCAGCACGGCGACGATATTCGCGTCGGCTTGGAAGGGCGTGCCCAGCAGCACGTCGACGAAGCCGAGCACATCGTCCGACGGATCGGTGACTGGCGTATCGACGATCGTCAACAGGGCGCCGCTGGTGAGCAGGATGATGAGACAGATGCCGGCTTGGACCAGCAGCGAGCGCCGGGCGGGAGCAACGTCAATACGCTTGCTGGGCGCGACTTCCTCGGCCATTTCGAAGGCGAAGTCGGCGGGCAAAGACAGCTCGCTCAGCGATTCCAGTCCGGTCAGGAGCTGGCGCAAGCCGCGGACTTGAGCGGAGCAGTCCTGGCAGCTGGCCAGGTGGACGTCGAGGGTTAGACGTTCCGCATCGCTGACGCGCTGATCGACGTACAGTTGCAGGCGTTCCGAATTGGGGTGGTCCATCAGCGCTCCGGTTCGTACAAGCGCCGCCGCAGCAGTTCACGAGCTCGGAACAAATGGGTGCGGACGGTGTTCAGGGGCAAGTCCAGGATGGCGGCGATCTCCTCGTACGTCTTGTCCTGCATGTGGCGCAGGACAACGACCGCCCGGTACTTGGCGGGCAGGTTGAGGATGGCCTGGTGGATACGCTGCCGTTGCTCTTTCTCTTCGTACAGGGAATCGGGCTGCTTCCCGCGATCGGGCATCTGCAGCGCCAGGTCGGGGTCGGCGCCGCCTTTGCGGATGCGGCTGGATTGCAGGAAATTGATGCACAGGTTGGTGGCGATGCGGTACAGCCACGGGGCAAAGCGCAGGTTCGGGTTGAAGCTGGGCAGCGCAGCATAGCTGCGCAGGAAGGCTTCTTGGGTCAGGTCGTACGCTTCCACGTTGTCACCGGTCATGCGGTAGGCGAGGCTGTAGATGCGGTTCTGGTAGCGCCGCACCAGTTCTTCAAAAGCCTCTCCGTGTTCCCGTGCCTTGGTGGCCAGCGTCTCGTCCGGCGCCTCTGCCGGCGCGTTGTCGAGGCCTTCGTCGGCGACTGGGATTACCTCCGCCGAGCCCGGAAAGTTTCGCACCTTGGGGCGCATTGTACGCCCGCCCGTCCCGGGCAGGCAGTTGTTATACTCGGCTGGCGTTTTGGGCCTGTAGCTCAGCTGGGAGAGCGCGGCGTTCGCATCGCCGAGGCCAGGGGTTCGAGCCCCCTCAGGTCCACCACTCGAACTACGCTCAATCAGAGGTAAACCCGCCGTTCTTCCCATCAGTTTTCCCACCAGGAGGGAGCCCAAGGGCGCGCTAACCTGCCCGCGATGGTGATCTTTTTGCCCCCGCAAAAGAACAGTGGCTGCTCGGGGGGTTGGATCACCGAGGCACGCCAATGGGACGGGCGCCAGTTGGTGGACGAAGCCCAGGCCAAAGAGAACGCCGACCCAGGGAGAAGAAGGAACCCACTCCTACCGGCTTCTTGCCTTGCTGCAAAAGCTTTCGGGTCGTGTCGTCGATGGCCGAGATGTGGTCGGCATCGAAAGCATGCCGAAGGCCAAAGCTGTACGCCAAGGCGCCCAGACCGAGCAATGCAGGGTAGCGTACGGACTGCGTTAGCAGCAGACCCCATCCAAGAAGGTGAATCCCGGCGATGGCCGAACGCTGGTAGGACCTTGATTGCGACGCGTCGGCAGCGGGAGGGTTGGAAGGCCTTGTAGCCAGCCGCCCGGTCCCCGTCACGGAACTGCACGACGTGTGCGGCGCGGTATTTGACAGGAGTCTGGTGCCGCGTTACGGTGCGGTTGTCCCGCGATGGGACAGAGAGGCGGTGCTGATGAAACGCAGTACCAACATCAGAGTTCTCAAGGGGTGCTGGCAAGTTGACAGGTGAAGCCCTCCTACTAAAGCGAGGGCCGGCAACTGTTGAGGGTCGTGCCTGGCGTTGACCAGTGTCCCTAGCAAGCGACTGTCAAGCGAGTCTAGATGATTCAGTAGGCGGGACCCGAAACGAAGTCAGATAGATGGGTGGCGGTTCTCAACCAGCCACCCATCTTCTTAGCCGGCTCGGCGACTTGGACTAGGCGGGCAGGAGTTCTCGAACCTTCTCCACCAACTCATCAAGCGAGAAGGGCTTTACCACGAACCCACTTCTTCCATTTTTAGAGCCCCTTCGAGCCGTGTGGCGGCGCGCACCACCAGAATAGGGATTCGAGGAGAATCTGGCTGTGCTGCCTCACCTGACTGCTGATGAACGCGGCGTAAGTGACGAGCGCCGTGTCGTCGCGGGCAACCTCGGTGTCGAAGTCCGCGCGGACACGAGACAGCTTTGCGAAATCTTTGTCGTAGAAGCGCAGCAGGTAGTAGAGCTGCGCGGGCCCCGATGAGGACGACCTTGACGTTGATCGGGATAGGGTTCGGGCGCAGAGAAGCTGCCGGAACCAGCGTGTACTGCTCACTGATGTTCTCAATCTGGGCTTGGCCGACCGTCAGTGAGCGCTTGAGCGTCGCCCAGGCGAAGGGGACTGGTGACCATGTCCTGAGCGTTGATTACCAGATAGCCACCATTAGCACGCTGCGGCGCTCCGGCCTTGATCTGGCGGAAATCCGTGATCATCGTCCCCCAGATGCGCCTGGTACTCGATAGAGCCTAACAGATTGTAATACGTGGGGCTGGATTCGAATACCGCGGGAGCGTCTGTGACCCCGCTGTTATCGACGACGACGTTGACCTTGTAGCGCTCGAAGATGGCCTGGGCCGGCGGTCGCTCGAACGGGCTGGGCGGCGCTTGCGCCAGCTGATTCTCCTCGCCTGACGATTCTCGCCAGATGTCGATGTCGTGAGCGATGAGATCTTCCTGGACTTGTGCCCAGATAATCCACGACCAGGGATTGGCCGGCGTACTTGGATTGAAGCGCCTGAATCAGCGGCGCGACTGCCGAACGCGCCACTTCGCGGTGCTGCTCATGGATCTCGTTTTCCATCTGGGGGACCTGGCCAGCTGCTCCAGTTGGCTCTTGACCATGCTGTCCGGCCCGTCCCAGCCCGCCCGAGATGAAGACGTTGGAAGCCCGGAACGTCGACGTCCAGGCCGAAGGACAGCGGCTCAACGGCGCGAGGCCTGCCCGATAGGGCCGTCGAGCGGTTCCCCTTGCTCGGTTGTCTCGAAAGAGGAGCCTGTCCGGATCGCGGGTCTATCTCACCTGCTCGGCGGGCACCTCCAGCGTCTGGCCGGGAGGCACTTCAAGGACGGCCGGCGCACCCATCTCTAGCCTTCCAGCTGCTTTAGGATGTATTTGAGGATGCCGATGTGTTTGTGTGTTTGTTTCAACCGGCGCCGCTGGCTCAGCCTGCACCGCCTCGAGCAGGATTCCGAGATCGACGTGCTCGGCCTGGGCCAGTCCACCGATGGTGCGATGCAGGTACGGTCCGCACAGGACCGGCTCCGGCAGACCCACCG
>DAIUFO010000272.1:0-5647 GCA_036844545.1 Chloroflexota bacterium | reverse complement strand
GAGGTCGGCGTCCGGAACCGGTACGGTGATGAGATCGCGGCGGTTGATCGTCACCCCAGGGCGCTTTTCAGGCGCGGTTTTTCCCTTGCGCTTTTCGTTCCATCGTTTCAGCCCAACATCCCACAGCGCGAGTGCCTGAAGCGCGCTCGTTTTCCCCGAGTTGTTCGGCCCAATGAACACGACCGGGCTGCCGAGCTCGATCTCCACGTCATCGAACCGCTTGAAGTTGCGGATCGTGATCTTCGTCAGCACGGCGTGCTTCGCATCATCAGGCTGCGCCCTGCTTAACGGCCAGATTGGCCTCCGCACCCTGAAGCAGCTTCGCGATGTTGTAGTTCACAGATGTCACCGCGAAATCTGGCTCGTGGCGGAACGGCCGTTGCAGATACAACGGCTCGGCCACCGTATCGCCATCCACCAGCACCACCGCCAGGAAGAAGTCCTCCGGCTTGTTGAGGGCAGTGAGGATTTCGTTCTTGGTGACGCACACGGTATCCGCGCTCTTCACACGACCCTTGACCTCGATGAAGCGCAGGCGGCCCGTGCCTGGCACCCGAGACTCGACGTCATACCCGATCTTGAGCCCGCCAACGTCCTTCGGCTCGAAACCATGGGCCCTTTCGAAGGCCAGCACGGCGTCCATGGCCCGCCTCTCGATGCGTGAGGTCTCACGCGCCGCGGTGTCGTCGGCCGGCCGCGCTCCGCGCAACCCTGCAAGCAAACCCGCCGGGATGATGAGCGCGCCGCCAATAGCGACCGGAGGCTGCGCGGACAGCCGCAGTTCCTGCTCGAGCTCCTCCATCCGCTTCTGCAGACGCGTCTCCAACTCCTCTGCCCGCTGCCGGGCACGCACCGAATTGAGCGATGGCGTCTTGCCGGCTTCCTCCTGCTCCTTGAGCTGCCGGGCGCGGTGGTCCCAGTAGTTGATTTCCTTGGTCAGCCGCTCGTGGACGGCTTCCTTGGTCTTGTGGACCAGCTCTTCCTTGCGGCTGCTGACCTCCCGCAAGTGCTCCGGCACCAGGTGCTCGATGGCATAGCTGGTCGCCGTGGCCTCCAGCCCGTCCTTCAGCCACGCCGCGTCTAACAGACTGTCCAGCAGGGGCCGATCCCGTTCGTCCAATGGCTCGTAGTCCAAATACGGGGCATAGCCGGCGGCGCGGACAGTTCCGGATTGCTCGAGCTCCACGAATTGAAGTCGCTTCGAGACGACCCGTCGCCCGCCTGACGGATTCGTCCGAGCGTCTTGAATGGCATGCTCCAGATAAAACAGCGTCCGCGGCTCATGCCCGGCATCTGTGGGATCGACGAGGACCGCGCCACGCTTCAACAGATCGCGATACCGCTCCAGGATGAGATCGATTGCCGCCTCGAGCAAGGGCTGGCCCGGGCATACGAAGCTCGCCAGAGGCTTGCCGGGCACGCTGATCAAGTCTTTTTCGAACGTAATGCGCTCGTAGCGCGGCAACACCGCTTCGCCGACCCCGATCAAGCGGTCGCGGCTGCGAATGGCTGCTGGCACATGCGTGAGCTCGTAACGGCGAGACTCCCGTTCGCGCGCGTTCCCGCCCAGGTGGGCAAAGGCTTTCAGGAAGAAGCTGGCGATGAAGTGCGGCTGCAGTCGCCGCGCCTCCGCTCGCTCCATGTCCTCCCGGATGCGCCGGACCTGACTGGCGTCCAGCGAATCGCGAACCAGCGCGCGCTCCTCGATCAGCTCCTGCAGATGGTGCCTATCCAGCGCAGTGTCTACGACCTGGTGAAGCCGCGCGCGCACTTCGGGCTGGTCGCCATAGCGAATGGCTTCCACAAGCAGCTTGCGGAGCGGCTCGTTGTCGAAGGTGACCCTGCCGAGGACGTCGAAGACCTGTCCACCGAGCGTTTCGCGTTCTTCTTCGAGCTTGTGCAGCAAGGTGTTGAACACCTCGCCCTCGCGCGTCTCGGCCGCGACCAGGTTCCAGAGGTGGCACACCTCTGTCTGACCGATGCGGTGGATGCGCCCGAAGCGCTGCTCCAGACGGTTGGGATTCCACGGCAGGTCGTAGTTGACCATGAGGTGTGCGCGCTGGAGGTTGATGCCCTCACCCGCGGCGTCGGTGGCGACCAGGACCTGGACCTCCTTGTCCTGCGTGAAGCTCTCCTGGGCCTTGCGGCGGTCGTCGCGCAGCATGCTGCCGTGGATAGTGACCACCGCTCCTGGACGACCCAGCAGCGTGCGGATGCGGTCAGCGAGGTAGTTCAGCGTGTCGCGGTGCTCGGTGAAGATGACGAGCTTGCGCCGGCTGCCGTGCACGTCGAACATCTCAGCCCTGTTCTGCAGCAGCTCGCCCAGCTCTTCCCACTTGCGGTCGTGCCCGCTCTGCCGGACGGCGAGCGCCAGCGCTTCGAGTTGCTGGAGACGCTTGATCTCGAGCTGCAGTTCGGCCATGGTCCGAGCCGCTGTCGCCTGATCGACGACGCTTTCTTCGGTGCCCTCTACCTCGGCCTCGGGCGCGTCGTCGAGGTCGTCCAGGTCCTCCTCACTGAGGATCGGCAAGCCCGGAAGTGCTTCCAGCTGGTCGCCACGGCGCAGCAGTTCCGTCTCTCGAAGTCGAGCCTCGAGCCGCTCGCGCCTGCGTCGCAGCGACTGGTAGATTGCCTCCGGCGAGGAAGCCAGCCGGCGCTGGAGCACCGTCAGCGCGAAGCCGACGGTCCGGACACGTCCATCGCTGCCAAGCTGGTCGGCGCGGTTGAACTCCTGGCGGACATACTCGGTGACCTGTGCATAGAGGCGCGCCTCGGCGTCCGAGAGCTTGTAGTTGACGGTATAGGCGATCCGCTCTGGAAAGAGTGGTGTGCCGTCGAACTTGACGAGCTGCTCTTTCACGAGCCGCCGCATGAGGTCCGAGGCGTCTGACGAGTGGACGCTGTCCCGGTACTTGCCTTCAAACCGATCCGCGTCCAGCAGGGCCATGAAGAGCTGGAAATCCTCTTCCTTGCCATTGTGTGGCGTCGCCGTCATCAGCAGGAAATGCCGGGTGATGCCGCCGAGAAGCTGTCCCAGGTGGTAGCGCTTGGTGTAGTGCACCTCGCCGCCGAAGAAGCTGGCGGACATCTTGTGCCCCTCGTCGCAGATGATCAGGTCCCAATCGGTAATCGCCAGCTTCGCCTGCACCGCTTCGTCGCGACTGAGCTTGTCCAGCCGGCAGATGGCTAGGGAATTTTCGAAGAACCAGTTGCCGCTGCCGGCCGACTCCAGCTTGTCGTTCGTAAGGATTTCGAAACGCAGATGAAAGCGGTCGTACAGCTCCTGCTGCCATTGCTCGGCCAGCGCCCCCGGGCAGACGACCATGCAGCGCTTGACGTCGCCGCGGACCAAAAGCTCCTTAATCAGCAGGCCAGCCATGATCGTCTTTCCAGCCCCTGGGTCGTCGGCCAGCAGGAACCGCAGCGGTTGGCGAGTCAGCATCTCGCCATAGACGGCGGTGATCTGGTGGGGCAGCGCGTCGACGAGAGACGTGTGCACTGCCAGCACCGGATCGAATAGGTAGGCCAGCTGGATGCGGTGCGCCTCTGACACCAGACGGAACAGGGCGCCATCGCCGTCGAAGCTCCATGGCCGGCCAGTCTCGGCGATCTCGATGGTCGGCTCGCGATCGCGGTACAGCAGCTCGTTCCCCAGGTTGCCCGCCGGGTCGCGATAGACCAGCTCCAGAACCGTGCCATGCCAGGACGCGGAGACGACCGTCACCAGCGCATCCGGAAGGATGCCTTTGACGATGGCGCCGGCCGTCAGTTCTTCGAGCTTGGCCATGAATGAGAAATCATAGTCCCGGCTGTCCTTTATTGCCCCGTCTGGCGCCAGCCTCCCCTAAGCTCCATTCGTGCCCACGCTCCTCCCACCCGGCCTCCCGTACCGCCAGGCCCAGCTCCTCCGCGCCGGGCTGGTCGTCAGCCTGGGCGAACCGTTCGAGCGGGAATTCCCTCCCCAAGCTGCGCAATCGCTGCCAAGTTCCAGCGCAATTGCTGCCCAGGACCTGCGCGGTTCCGGCATAATCGAGCACGGCTTGGAAACCGGACCGGTAAACACACGCACTCAATCGAAGAAGATCAACCGGCTGGCTATCGTCGGCGACGTGGCCATGGAGGTCGCCGACCCCACGGTCGTGCTGGCCAAGGCGGCGCCGTTTCTGCGCGAATCGGCTATTGCTTTCTGCAACTGCGAGTGGCCCCTCACGGACCGCGGCGCGCCCTGGCCCGGCAAGGCCGGCCGCGTGGTGCGCTCGCACCCGTCCAAGATCGAGACCTACACCTTCGCCGGCTTCGACGCCGTCGGGCTGGCCAACAACCACACCATGAACTACGGGCCCGAGGGCCTGCTGCAGACCATCGAGCTGCTGGACGCGGCCGGCATCCAGCACTGCGGCGGCGGCGCCAATCTCGACGAAGCGCACCGGCCGGCCGTTGTCGAATGGCAGGGGACGCGCGTCGCCTTCCTGTCCTACACCTCAGTCTTCACAGCCGGCTTCGAGGCCACGCCCGACCGGCCCGGCCTGGCAGTGGTGAAAGTCGACAGCAGCTACAACGTCCCGGCCCGCCTGCACGAGATGCCCGGCTCCCCGCTGGAGGTAGCCACCACGCCCGACCCGCGCCATAAGGAGCGCATGCAAACCGACGTAGCCGCCGCCCGCCAGCTGGCCGACGCCGTGGTGGTGAGCTGGCACTGGGGCGTGAGCATGGGCTACCAGCACCTGGTGGGCTACCAGACCGAGCTGGGAAGGGCGGCCATCGACGCCGGCGTGGACCTGGTCGTTGGCCATCATCCCCACACGTTGCAGGGCATCGAGGTCTACCGCGGCCGGCCGATTGCCTACAGCATCGCCCATTTCGGCTTCGACATGGAGAGCAGCAGCTTCTCAGAGGAGTCCGTCCTGCTCGACGTCGAGCTGAAGGACCACGGCTTCGGCCAAATCCTTGTGCGCCCGGTCGCCAACTCCGTGGCGCAGCCCGAGATCGTCGATGCCGCCGCCGGCCGCCAATCTCTCGAATGGCTGGCCCGCTTGTCCAAACCACTCGGCACGGCCTTCGAGCTCACGCCAGAGGGCGCACTCTTTTCCTCTCCCACAGCAGCAATTGCTTCCTCTCCCACGCTTTCGCCGTCCGCGTAGGACTGGGAGAGGCTAGGTGAGGGCACCCCTCAGCCTAACGCTGCTACCAAGTCGGCGAATACCGCCCCTCGCCCCCGCCATCACCACCCTCCTCTTCGGCCTCCTGGTCCTGCTGCCGCTCGCCTTTGTCGCCGGCACCGCCATCCAGGGCAACGCTTGGGCCGAGCTGGCCAGCGCTCACAGCGCCTTGGCCATGCTGAACACCGTGCGGATCGGCCTGTCGGTGGCAGTGCTGAGCGTGGCCGGCGCGATGTTGCTGGCCTGGCTGGTCACCCGTACCGACCTGCCCGCCAGGCGCGCTGTCGCCGCCTTGATACCGCTGCCGCTGCTGGTCTCGCCGCTGTTCACCGGCATGGCCTGGATCCTCCTGGCCGGCCCGCGGGCAGGCTGGCTCAACGCCGCCTTCCGCCAGCTCACCGGCCTCAACCAGCCGCTGTTCGACATTTTCAGCCTGTCCGGCATCGTGCTGGTCCTCACCCTCCACTACGTGCCCTATGGCTATCTGC
>DAIUFO010000271.1:0-5684 GCA_036844545.1 Chloroflexota bacterium | reverse complement strand
TTCGGGGAGCAGCTGGGTGGCGGCGCGGACGGCCTCAGCAGCCGTGCTGGCTTAGCCACTCCCGCAGTCTGGCGTCGTTCGCTGTAAGGGCCTTCTTTCCAGCCCAGGCCGCCACGCCGCGCCACCAGGGCAGCCGAAGCCCGGCCGCGGCAGTCAGTTGGACGAGAATCGCCTCAGCGGCGGCACAGCCGGTCGGGTGTTTGAGGAAAGCGCGCGCTGCGTGGTTGGCGGCTCCCAGTTGCGTCAGCGCACCGACATCCTTGCTGATCAGGCGACCGGCGCCAATCTTCACGCTGGCCATTTTAGGCAGACTGAACTGCATGTCCACGTCGAGGCCGTTCTTCTCGAAGTAGCCGGCATCCTTAGTCTGGGGGAGATGACTTTTAGGCCATAGTACCCAGCGCCGCAAGGAAAGTTCTAGCTGAGCTTCCTCAGCCAGGCCAGGCCGCTGGCGGCCAGCTCCTCGTAAGCGCCGGCTACTTCTCCTCTGAACCCGTCCACTGTCCGCTGCTCGCGCAATCCCTGGATTTCCTCTTCCAGCACGCGCGCCTGCTCGGCGATGAGGACACGCTGGCTACCGCGCCGGCGGGCAAAGTACAGCTTGGCCATGAAGTCGACTCGCAACCAGCTGGCGCCAGAGACCGGCCGAGCCAGCCATTGCTCGAGCTGCCGCCGGCCGCTGTCCGCCAGCGAATACACTTTCTTGCCGGCCCGGCTTGGGTCGGCCGCTTCCGCCACCAGCCCGAGCGACTCCAGCTTGTTCAAGTCGGCGTAGAGCTGGCTCAGCCCCAACCGGCACACGGACGACAGGTCGCCCTCGCCACTGAACGTCTTGGACAGCTCGTAGCCATGCGCCGGCCGTTCCGCCAGCAAGCCCAGTAGGGCGTACTCGGCCGCGCCCAGGATGTCCTCGCCGGGCCGCGTCCGGGGCCGCCTGCCCCGGCCGCGCAGCGGCAGCTCGTCCGCCGCCGGCAGCGCCGGCCACAGCTCGAGGATGGCCGCCAATGCGCCCGAGCCGACCGCCAGCGCCCGGTCGGACAGGCTGTAGCAGTAATCTCTTTCGGCCGAGGGGTCGATCTCGCCCACCGCCGCGCCCGCCTCGACCTCGTAGCCGCCCGGCAGCAGCCCGCGCACTATGCCCGAGATGCCCGCCACCACCGGCGTGCCGGCGACGAGCGCGATGGGCTCCCCGGCGCGCACTCGGTCGCCAATCTGGCAGCGCGGCTCGAGTGCGCCGGTGGCCGGCGCGGTGAGCATGCGACTGATGCTCTGGCCGTCGATCAGCTCGGGCACGCCGGTGTTGGATTCCGCGCGGCCGTGTGCGATCACCCAGCCCAACCGGTGCCCGCGCTTGGTCTCCACCACGGCATGCACGTCCTCGCCCGCCACAAAGCCCGGCCCGAGGCCGATGACGATAGGCGCGTCAGCCTGGCTGGTGCCGGTGTTCCGCTTGGCCATGATGCCGTCCACCACCACCGTGGCCTCGAAGGCCGGCAGCAGGGCCGCGGTGGGGTCGGGCAGGACCGCGACGGTGGCCTCTTTGGCCAGCCTGAGGGCTTCGGCTACGGAGCTGGCGCGCACGGCGGTGACACCGTCTAACTCCTTGCGACCCTGAGGGATTGCGCTTGCGAAGCAGGCGGTGTGGGCGATGCAGGTGGGTTGCTCGAGCTCGGTCATCACCACTTGGAAGCCCGCGCGGTGCAGCCGAAAGGCCACGCCGCTGGCCAGCTCTCCGGCGCCCCTCACCACCGCTATGAAGTCGCGGAACGGCTTTTCGCTTGTCGTCATACTCAATTATTGAATATCTGCTAGGATGGCTTTACTGTAACTATGCACAAACGCGTTTCGAGCGTGCTGATTGGACTCACTTTGACCGCTTGTGGGAGTTCCGCGCCACCCGCTTCCAGGCCGTCCGCGGCCGTCCAGGGATCCGTGACGGTCTTCGCGGCCGCGTCGCTGACGGACGCGTTCAACCAGATCAAGGCCGATTTCGAAGCGGCCAATCCCAACGCCAAGCTGAGCATCAACTACGCGGGCTCGCCCACGCTCCGTACGCAGCTGGCTCAGGGCGCCAAGGTCGATGTGTTTGCCTCGGCCGACACCGCGAACATGGCTGGCGCTCAATCCGACGGCACCATCGAGGGCCAGCCCAGCATCTTCGCCCACAACAAGCTCACCGTCGTCATTCCGGCTGGCGATTCCAAGGTCGGCACACTGCAGGATTTGGCCAAGTCTGGGACGAAGATCGTGATCGAGCTGCCTGCCGTGCCGGCCGGCGCTTACTCGCGCCAGGCGCTCGACAAGATGAGCCAGGATCCCGCCTTCGGTCCCGATTTCAGCGCCAAGGTGCTGGCCAACGTGGTGTCTCAGGAGCCGGACGTCAAGTCCGTGCTGTCTCGCATCCAGCTGGGCGAAGCCGACGCGGGCGTGCTCTATGTGTCGGACGCCGCCGCCCCAGCCGTCAAGGACAAGGTCAAGACCATCGCCATCCCCGATCGGTTCAACGTGGTGGCCGACTATCCGCTGGCGGTCGTGAAGGACGCCCCGAACCCTGCCGGCGCCAGGGCCTTCCTGGCGTACGTCCTCAGCCCGGCCGGCCGGGCCGCGCTCGAGAAGAACGGCCTGGTGCCCGTCAATTGAGCTCCAGCAGGATGTCGACGGCCAGGACGCCCTGCCCTTCGGGAAAGACGATAAGCGGGTTCAAGTCGAGCGCTCGCAGCCGGCCGTCCGTGGCCACCGCCAGCTCGCTGACGGCGAGGATGGTCCGGACCAGCGCCGGCACGTCCGCCGCCGGACGGCCGCGCGCTCCCCGCAGCAGCGCCTTGCCGCGCAGCTCCTCTACCATGCACTTCGCCTCAGCGGCGTCGATCGGCGGGATGCGCAGGGCAACGTCGCGCAACACCTCGGCGTAGATCCCGCCCAACCCGAATACGAGGGCCGGTCCCAGCAGCGGGTCGTACTTGATGCCCAGGATGGTTTCGACACCCTCCGGCGCCATGGGCTGGACGAGCAGTCCCTCGATCCGGCTCCCTCGAACGCCAGCCAAAATCTGGCTGTAAGCCTCGCGCACGGACGCGGAGTCGCCGCGGCCCAGCTTCACACCGCCTGCCTCAGTCTTGTGCGCAATGTCGGGCGATTCGATCTTGAGCGCCACGGGATAGCCGAAGTTCTCGGCCGCCGCCACAGCCTCGTCGGCCGACTCACACAGCCGCGCCTCTACGACCGGCACCCCGAAGGAGATCAGCAGCTCGCGGGCTGCCATGAAGGGCAACTGTCCCCTCTCCCTCTGGGAGAGG
Source organism: Chloroflexota bacterium (assembly GCA_036844545.1). Classification (GTDB taxonomy): domain Bacteria; phylum Chloroflexota; class JAJPGV01; order JAJPGV01; family JAJPGV01; genus DATGVV01. The sequence continues at coordinate 2,388 of DAIUFO010000271.1, read as the reverse complement.
GCCAGGGTGAGAGTGGCTCCTCCGGCAGCTCCAGGTTCCCTCACCCCAACCCTCTCCCGCCGCGGCGGGAGAGGGGGTCTTTGAACAAACTCCTGCCAGCGCGCTAAGTTCGCCAGTGCCCGCAGCGCTTTCTCCGGCGACTCCAGGTAGGGCATGCCCGCCCCGCGCAGCGTGTTGATGGTCTCCTCATCCAGCACGCCCAGCGTCAGTGAGCCGTAGGCCGCCACCAGGCGCTGCTCCTTGCGCTCGAGCACGATGTCCGCCAGCAGTTTGGCGAAGCCGCGGTGCGGCGCCCGGCCGCTTTCGTAGGGCGGCAGCGCGTTCAGGTTGAATGCCAGCACGTCCAGGGCTTCCTCGTCCAGCAGGGCTTCGGCCACCTTGGGGAACGCCTCGGGGTAGTCGAACACCGCCCCGGTCCCGTCCATGGGGTTGGCCGGCGAGGCGTATTCCGGCAGGATGCTCTCGATCGCGTCAGCCGTCTTCCGCGACAGCCGGGGGAAGCGCATGCCCGTGCCCTGGGCCGCGTCCGACACGCGGCCGCACTCGCCGCCGGAGCCGCTGAGCACGCCAACGCGCCAGCCGGCGCGCTTGTCCTTGCCCAGGGACAGGAGCGCGGTCGTCTCGTTCAGCTCGTCCAGGCTGAACACCTGGATGATGCCGTGCTGCGCCAGCAGCGCGTCCATGATCTCGGCGTCGCCGGCCAGCGAGCCAGTGTGCGTCAGCGCATTTGCTCGGGCCTCCTCGGAGTGCCCGACCTTGAGCAGCACGATTGGCTTGCGCTGGGCGCCGCCCGGGCCGCGATGCCCGGCAGCCGCCGCGGCTCGCGGAAGCCTTCCACGAAGGCCGAGATGACTTCGGTATTCGGATCCTCGACCAGGTACTCCAAGTAGTCCTCGATGCCCACGCCGGCCTGGTTGCCGCACGACACCACGAAGCTGAAGCCAACCTTGCGCTGCCGGGCAAGCGGGTTGGTGATCAGCGCGCAGGTGCCGCCGCTCTGCGACACCAGCGCCACGTTACCTGCCAGGAACGGGTTCGGAAGCTCACCGCCCCACGAGCCGGAACGGGCGTGCATGTTCAGCACGCCATAACAGTTCGGCCCGCAGATGAGCATCCCCCGAGCCGCCAGTCGCCGCAGCGCTTCGTGCCGCTCGCGCCCCTCCTCGCCAGCCTCGCCGAAGCCGGCGGCCAGCACCAGCGTGGCCTTCACGCCGGCCTCGTGCGCCTCCTCCAGCACAGCCGTCACCTGCGCCGCCGGGATGGCCACGATCACCAAGTCCGCGGGCTTCGGCGTACCGGCGGTCGAGGGGTAGCAGCGCAGACCCAACACCTCGTCGTATTTGGGGTTGATGGGATAGATGTCGCCCTTGAAACCGATGGCCAGCAGGTTCCTGAGCGCTCGCGCGCTGCGCGGCGACCGCTCCGAGGCGCCGATGACGCCGACGGAGCGTGGGTCCATGAGAGGCTGCACGTCGGGGCTAATTGATACCATCAGCGCGCATGGACCTGGAACTGAAAGGCAAGACCGCGATCGTTACCGGCGGAAGCCGGGGAATCGGCAAAGCCGTCGCGCGCGAGCTGGCGCGCGAGGGGGTGACGCTGGCCATCGTGGCCCGCACCCGGGAGGCACTGCAGGCCAGCGCAGCCGAGCTGGAGTCGGAAACCGGCGGCAAGGTCCTCGCGCTCCCGGCCGACACCGGCAGCGACGATGCTGTGCGCGCCATGGTCGAGGAGGCAGCCTCGCAGCTTGGCCGCATAGACATCCTGGTGAACTGCGCCGCCGCGCCTGGCGGACAGGCGCCGCCACCCAAGCTGGCACAGATCACCGACGAGGCCTTCTTTGCCGACATGAACGTCAAGGTCATGGGCTATTTGCGCTGTATCCGCGAAGTGGCGCCGCACATGATCCACAACCGCTGGGGCCGCATCGTCAACATCAGCGGCCTCGCCGCGCGGCAGACCGGGACCTTGATTGGCAGCATGCGCAACGTGGCCGTGGTGGCCATGACCAAGAACGTGGCCGACGAGCTGGGGCCGCACGGCATCGGCGCCGTCACCGTCCATCCCAGCATGACCTTCACCGAGGCCAGCGCCGGCATGGTTGTCCGCCGGGCCGCCGCCGACGGCGTGTCCGAGGAAGAGGCCAAGAAGCGCATCTACCAGGGCAACCTCCTGGGCCGGGTCATCGACGCCCGCGACATCGCCAACGTGGTGACGTTCCTGGTGTCGCCCAAGGCCGTGGCCATCAACGGCGACGTCGTCACCGCCAGCGGCGGCGTGCCGCGGGCGATCTACTACTGACCTATTGACCCCCTCTCCCGCCGCGGCGGGAGAGGGTAGGGGTGAGGGAACCCACACCTAGTACTACTCCGTTAAGTTCATGATGAA
>DAIUFO010000270.1:3938-5706 GCA_036844545.1 Chloroflexota bacterium | reverse complement strand
CCGGACACGATGTTCAGCCCGAAGCGCCCTTTGCCGATCAGGTCCGCCGTCACCAATTGCTTGGCCGCGAACACCGGATGGATCAACGGCGTGTGTACGGTCGCGAACGTGACGATGTCGCTGGTCGAGGCCAGCAGGCCCGAAGCCCACGTGAGCGTCTCCAGCGAAGTGCCTTCCGGGTCGGCCTCGCCGCCATAGCCCAGCCAGCGCGCCACCGGCAGTAGGAACTCCAGCCCGGCCTCGTCCGCCAGCTTCGCCGCGGCGACGTTGTTCTCCCAGCTCGCTTGCCAGCGTTCGGGCGCCGTCGTCATCGTGACGCCGCCCGAGCAGTTCAGCCCAAACAGGCCCAGCTTGAACCTGTTGGCGTTGAAGATGCGTGTGCTGCCGCGGCTCACCTGCCGCTTACTTCATGAGCGACGGCAGCTTGTCCTTGGTCATGCCCACCCACTTGCCCTTGAGCGTGCCCGCCGGGAAGTGCAGCAGCTGGTCGTTGGGGCGCGCCCACGTGCCGGAGATGCCCTGGTAGACCTTCGCGATCTTCTGCGCCACCCCGTCGCCCAGCTTGACGATCTGATAGATGAACACGTTGGCCACCACGTCGTGGTTCTCGTCGAGCTTGATGACGCCTTTGGGAGTGTTGACGTTGGTCTCGTACACAGCCTGCAGGAAGGCCTGCTTGTTCTCCACGTTGCCGTTGACCTTCTTGAGCGCGGCTTCCAGTATCTGGCCGCCGGCGTAGCCGTGAGCCACGTCTTGTGACACCGTCCGCCCGGGATACTTGTCGTGGAACGCCTTCAGGAAGGCCGTGTTGGCGGGGTCGTCAAACGATTCGCTGTACACGTTCTCCGCCATGAAGCCAACCGTCTTGTCCTTGAGCTGAGCCAGGTTTGCCCCGGACGTGTACTGCCCGGTGGCGTCGAACACCTGCAGCTTGCGCGAGCCGGCATAGTTGGCGAACTGTTCGCCGAAGTGCAGCCCGTCCAGCCCCGGCAGGAAGGTGACCACCACGTCCGCTGAGCTGTCGAGCTGCGCCAGGTACGGCCCGAAGTCCGCCGTGCCGATCGGCGGGTGCGCCTCCTGGACGATGGACCCTCCCCGATCGATGAAGGTGCTGCTGAAGAAGTCGGCGTTCTCGATGCCGGCCGCGAAATCGGACGTCATGACGATCGCCTTCTTGAACCCGGCCTGCGCCACGTAGTCGGCCGTCGGGTCCATGTGCAGGCTGGATGTGTTGGTGAAGCGCGAGATGTACTGGCTCTTCAACGCGGGATCGCTGGTCAGCTTCACGCCCCCGCAGTTGCCTGTAACCAGCAGCGGGATTTCCACCTGTTTGATGTACGGCGCGATGGCGTAACACACCGCCGTGTTGGTGTAGCCGGCCAGCAATTGCACCTTGTCGTTCTCGACCAGCTGCTTGGTCTTTGTCAGCCCCACATCCGGCTTGAACTCGTCGTCGGCGTAGATGGCCTGTATCGGCCTACCGGCCATCGTCCCATTGATCGACGACAAGTACAGGTTGAAGCCATCCTGGTTGTCCTTACCGGTATTAGCCGCCGACCCGGTGAGCGGCTCCACGATGCCCACCTTAATGGGCCCAGTCGAAGGGGCGGCAGCGGCCGAGCTCGCCCCCGCCGAAGGCTTGGCGTTGGCCGCGCCCGCGGCCGTGGACGCCGCGGACGCCGGGGCCGCCGCGGCCGCCGAGCTGCTTGGCGCCGCGCTGGGCTTGGCGCTCGCGGCTGGGCTCGACGCCGGAGCCGCCGTCGAGGGC
>DAIUFO010000270.1:0-3928 GCA_036844545.1 Chloroflexota bacterium | reverse complement strand
CCCCGCCACTATCAAGCCGCTGAGAGAGGTCACACGAGGCATGCTGTTACTCCTGTCAATGCTGGCCGCCATGCTACACCCATCCGTCCCTCTCCTACCGCCTCGCCGCGCGTTCGATGTGAGCGCAGCGGGCATGGTGCCGGGGGGACTGGACCCACCATGTCGCGAGATGTGAACTTTTAATGCATTGGGGAAGGCGGGAGCGAATCATGGGTCGGTGGGACATTTGAGTGCCGACCTGCTGTGCGACAATAGCCAGCAAGAAACTACCTGCCACTCCAGTTCTCGGAGGTCAGCCAGTCGCAGTTCCAGACTACCAGGCATTAATGTTGCCGTTGCTGACGCTTGCGGCGGATGGACGCGATCACACCATACGCGAGGCTGTCGAAGTCCTGGCGGAGCAGTTCAAGCTGACCGATGACGATAGGAAGGATCCTCTGCCTATCAGCGCCCAGCCACGCTTGGATAACCGAGCTGGTTGGGCACGTACGTACCTGACTAAAGCTGGCTTGCTTGAGACGACCGGGCGAGGCACTTTTCGGCTGACCGACCGCGGTCGAGACCGTCTTGCCGGAAAGCCGAGCCAGCTCACGAGTAAGGACCTGGAGCGTTATCCAGAGTTCCTCGCGTTTAAGACGAGGTCACGTAAAGACTCGCAGGAACCCGCCGAGCAAACGGCGACGCGAACGCCGGAGGAGATCCTCCAAGCGGGCTATGACGATATGCGGTCGGCACTCGCGCAAGAGCTGCTAGAGAACGTGAAGAAGGCTACCCCCAGATTCTTTGAGGAACTGGTTGTCGAGCTTCTCGTGGCTATGGGCTACGGAGGTTCGAGAGTTGATGCTGGCCAGGCGGTTGGTCAGAGCGGCGACGGAGGCATCGACGGCATCATCAAAGAGGATAGGCTCGGATTGGATGTGATCTACGTCCAGGCCAAACGCTGGGAGAATTCGGTTGGACGCCCTGATCTCCAAGGATTCGTTGGAAGCCTCGAAGGCCATCGCGCTCGCAAAGGAGTATTCATCACCACATCCCGTTTCTCTAAGGAGGCGAAAGACTATTCGGAGAGGACGGAAAAGAAGGTCGTCCTCATAGATGGTGAACAGTTAGCGCAGTTGATGATTGACTATGGCGTGGGCGTCCAAGTTGTCGCCACATATACGACGAAGCGGGTTGATTCCGATTTCTTCACGGGCGGCGGCTGATCAGTCCTATTCTGTGAGACGCCTCAAGAGGGCGTTCTTTTGTAACGTTGGTGCACATGTTCCTCGGCCTCGCAATGGAAGTGCGTAATCCATGTACCGCGGGGCCAAGAACGTGTCTAGCCGCAGCTAAGGGATTGACAGGGTAGTTGAGGTCGATGGTCGCCAGCGGGGCTCGCGGCGATGGCTTAAACTCGTCGCGGCTTCATCCCCCGCTCGTATAGGAGGCAAGGAGGCTGCATGGGAGCGAAGATTCGCGTAGGAATCGTCGGCGCCACCGTCACAGTTGGCGGCAGCGGCTGGGGTGCCAATGCGCATGTTCCCGCGCTGAACGCACTGCCTGAGTATGAACTGAAGGCCGTGTGCACCACCCAGGAGGAGACGGCGAGGGCATCAGCGGCAGCATTCGGCGCGGAGCTTGCGTTTCACAACTTTGACGCGATGCTCGCTCACCCAGACATTGACCTGGTGGTCATAGTGGTCCGGGTTCCCGGGCATCACGATTTGGTCATGAAGGCTCTGCAAGCTGGAAAACCAGTGTTCTGTGAGTGGCCCCTCGGCGCCACGGTCACCGAAGCCGAGAGCATGGCACACCTTGCTGCTGAACGCTCGCTGCGCACAGCCGTCGGCCTCCAGGCGCGCAGTGACCCAACGCTTGTGTATGCGCGTGAGCTTGTCGAACAGGGGTACATCGGCGAGGTGCTCGCGGTTAATTTCAGCTCTGTTAGCCGGGCGGTGACCCAACGGGGCGAGGGCCGAATCTGGCAGGGTAATCGCAACAACGGCGCCAATACCCTGACGATCGCAGCCGGCCATGCCATCGACGCACTGTGCTTTGTTCTGGGCGAGTTCAACGAGGTCTTCGCCCGCCTAGCGACGAGCATCACCGCATGGCACAACACAGATACGGGTGAGACTGTTACCGTCGATTCGCCCGACTGGGTGAGCCTGTCCGGCCGTTTGGAACGCGGCGCCGAAGTATCGTTCCTGGTGGCAACCGTGCCCTCCAACCCGGACGGTACTCGCTTTGAGATCTACGGGCGGGATGGGACTCTTTCAATCATCGGAAACTCTTCTGACAGCGGCGCCAACCGCCTGTACGGTGCGCGCGGCGCTGAGCCGCTGGCGGCAATGGAGACGCCACAACGGTTCACCATCGTGCCCCAGGGCACACCGGTTGGAGCGCCGCGGAATGTTGCCCAGGCTTACATGCGCCTCGCCACTGCCATCGGAGCAGGCCAGTCCTTCGAGCCCGACTTCGGCCATGCCCTGAAAAGGCACAAACTGATTGAGGCTATTGAGCGGTCCGCGGCTGGGGGCAGATCCGTGTACCTGAATTCATAATCACGTCCATTCCGGACATGCAAGAACCGAGGCAACTGCTGACGAATCCGCTGTTCAACAGCAACAAGCTGAAGCTCGGGGTCTTCTTCGCCAACATCGGCGGCGGGGCCCGTCCGACGACAGCGGAGGGCCGCTTGCCGCCGAGCTGGCCGGCAATTGAGGAAATCGGGAAAATGGCCGACCGGGCTGGCCTCGAGGCCATGGTGCCGCTCGGTAGGTGGATCGGCGCCGGTGGTGCTTCCGAGTTTTGCGACAACTCGTTCGAGCCGTTCACCTGGGCCGCCGGCCTTGCCCAGGCAACTCGCTCCATTGCCATCTTCAGCACGGTCCAGGTGCCCGTCTATCATCCGGCGCTGGTCGCCAAAATGACAACGACCATAGACCACATCTCAGGCGGGCGGGTCGCCCTAAACATCGTCTGCGGCAGCATGCCGGACGATCTTGCCCTGTTCGAGACGCCTCACATCGAACACGACGCGGGCTACGACTACGCCACTGAGTGGCTTGACGTCCTCAAGCGACTGTGGTCGGACGAAGACGAGTTCTCATACACCGGGAGATACTTCCAAATCAGACGCGGCGTTTCCAAGCCGAAGCCCATCCAGAAGCCCCACCCTGCCATCATGAACGCCGGACGATCGGAGGTTGGCCAGCGCTGGGCGGCCAAGTACTCGGACATGATGTTCACCGCCGTCACGGCCGGCGCCGACGATGAGGTCAAGGCGCGCGTGGACCACCTCCGCGATCTCGGTCGCGAGTACGGCCGGGAAGTTCAAGTCTGGATGACCAGTTCCGTCGTCTGCCGTCCGACCCAGCGGGAGGCGGAGGACTATCTCGACTATTACGCGGTGGAGAAGGGCGACTTTCCGACGGTCGCCGCGCTGCTCCGGGAGCCGGACTTGGTGGAACGCTTGAATCGGCTTCCGCCCGACCAAGCGCGAACTGAAAAGCGGCGGCTCGTGGGATCGAGCTTTAATATGCAGCCGCTGGTCGGCACACCGCGGCACATCGCCGAGCGTCTCGTAGCGCTCTCGGGAGCCGGCATCGACGGCATGCTCCTCACCTTCGTCAATTACCAGGACGAGCTGAGCCGCTGGATCGCGCACGTCATGCCGCTCCTGGAAGAGGCCGGCCTTCGCCAGCCGATTCAGCTGCCGTGAAGATCGGAAGTCGAGACCCCAACTCTCGAGATCGCCGGACGAAGCGAAGGCGAGGAGAGCCTTGACATCGGAGGCCATGCCAGCTGCCATGCAGGGGGCCCTCACCCTGCCCTCTCCCGCCGCGGCGGGCGAGGGTTGTTCGCCAATCGCTTGGCAGGTTTACCTGGCTAGGAGTACACTGGCCGCGTAAACACCGGCCTTTCTGCGAAAGGAGTACGTACG
>DAIUFO010000269.1:0-5715 GCA_036844545.1 Chloroflexota bacterium | reverse complement strand
ACACTCAGACCAGCGCGGCCTGACCCCCGGACCTACAAATCTGTCGCACACCCACTGCCTTGGCCCCCGCCCCAACCGCCAAATCCGACATGCCTGTACGCCGGGAGGATACCGCTTTAGGAGATGGCAAGCAAGCCTCGAACGCTACACGAACTGGGCGGCCAAGCGCTCATACCAGGGCAGCGGATGCTGCTCAGCCAGCCGCTTGCGTTCCGCGTGCTTGGCCTCCAAGCGCGCCACGCGCTGCCAGTCTATGAGCTCCTCCGCACGGAAGCCATGGGCCAGCCGGTACAGGATGAAATAGCCCAGCGGCCGCAGCTCATTCACCAAGTGGTCCGCCAGCACGTGGCTGGACATGGCCACCGTTGCCGCCACTGCCCATTTGCGGCCTTTCAGCGCCTGCCATACCAGGAACACCAGCGGTAGGTACTCGAAGGCGTGAAAGAAAATGAACAGGCGGCCCTTCTTGCGCCAATACCGCGTCCTCAGGAAGGTGTGCAGATCGAAGCAGATCCGCCCCTCCGAATACCAGTAGTCGATGACATGATCGAGGTCAACCAGCACGCCGAAGACAAGCGACAGGACCATCGTCCATGGATCGCGGGATTTCGCCCAGAAGATTGCCCCCAATCCGGCGGAGGCGAGCACGTGGCCTTGCGGCCTCAAGAGCGAGAAGCGGCTGAGAGGGGGATCACCACTTCCATTTTACGGCTGGCGCCGTTTACCATTCGCTTCGTGCCTACCGCTCGCTCGGCTGCCAAGAAACGGCCGGCCGCCAAGTTACCGCGCCAGTCAGCGAAGGCTCGCAGAGCTCGCGCCGAGGAGATTACCCAGAAGCTGCGCGCGGCTTACCCGGACGCCAGGTGCGCTCTCGATCACCACAGCCCCTTTCAGCTGTTGGTGGCCACCATCCTATCGGCGCAGGCCACGGACAAGGGCGTGAACAAGGTCACGCCGGTGCTGTTCCGGCGCTATCCCACTCCGCACGATCTCGCCGAAGCCCCGCCGGATGAGGTCAAAACCATCATCAAGACCACCGGTTTCTTTAACAACAAGGCGAAATCCATCCAGGGCGCCGCGCGCAAGCTGGACCTGGAGTTCGCGGGCCGTGTCCCCGACACCATGCCCGAGCTGCTGACGCTGCCCGGCGTGGCTCGCAAGACCGCCAACGTCGTGCTCGGCACGGCTTTCGGCAAGAACGAAGGGGTCGTCGTCGACACCCATGTGGCGCGCCTCTCCAAACGCCTCGGGCTGACCGCGCAGACCGACCCGGTCAAAATCGAGCAGGACTTGATGATCCTTGTCCCGCGCGACGACTGGACCATGTTCTCGCACCTGCTCATCTTCCACGGCCGTTTGTGCTGCTTTGCGCAGCGGCCCCAATGCGCCCGCTGCCCGGTCAACGAGCTGTGCCCGTCGGCGTTTAAGGTCTAGCGGTTCAGCAGCTGGAGGTCGTCGCCTTCCAGGCGGATCTCGAACTTGGCGCAGTTGCCGATGGGCGGATCGAGCGTTCGGCCGTTGGTGACGTCGAACCGAAAGTTGTGCCACGGGCAGGTGACCAGCGTGCCCTCCAGTTCGCCCTCGGCAATCGGTCCGCCCTGGTGCGGACACTCGCCGGCGATCGCGTAGAACGCGCCCGCCACGTGCGCAATGGCTATCGGCTTCCCGTCAAGGTCCACTTCCAACATCTCGCCATCGCCCACGTCGCTGGCCTTAGCCACGCTGACCCACTCTTCCGCCAATAGCTGCCTCCTGGAATGCTTTCCTAGATTGTAGGCAGCTATAGGTGGGTAAGCGTTGAGAGCAACCCGCCCGACGACGGCTTGCTGGAGGTGGACAGTACCGGAGTGCTGGTAGGCAATTGCAGCACGGTGGGGGTGGCCGAGGGCTTCGGCCCCAGCGTTCTCACGACGCCGGTAACAGTCGCAACCTGATTGGTCACCACCGACAGCAGCGGCGGCATGGGCGTCAGGGTCGGCGCGATCGTCAAGGTCGGCACAATTCCCGTCGGCGTCGGTGATGGAGGCGTGGGCGACGGGGGAATTGGCGTCGGCTGCGACTTAGTCGCAGCAGCCACTGGTGAGGCTGAGGCGAGGATAGCCGTTCCCGCTGCCGAGGGGACAGGCGCGGGGGCTGTCACCGGGGTGCCGGTCGACGGCACCAGCGCGGCCGGCACTGGGACAGCCGGCGCTGGCGTAGCCGTGGGCCTCGGTGCTTCGGTTGTGGCCGTTGCCGCTGCCGCACCCGCGTTCGCGGAGGCGCCTGGCGTCGCACCATCCTCCGGCTTGCGCGGAGCCGTAGCCACCGGAGCGATGGCCGCCGCCGGCGTATCCACTGGCACAGGCGCGCTCAGCGAGGCCAGCGTCTGGACGGCATTGCCTGCCGCCGCCTGCAACACACGCCCGGCCGGCGTGGCGGTCAGCAGCACTCCCAGGCTGGCGGAAGCGACGACAGCTCCCGCCACCAAGTAGCTGAAGCCGGCATACCGCGCCCGGACGGCGACCGCGGCCAAGGGAGCGCCCAACCGGGCATGAGCGACTGCCCAATCCAGCAATCTCACATCGCGCCCAAGGGCAGGTGCACCGAAAAGCGGGACCCGCGACCGAGCTCGCTCCAGACCTCGACCCGTCCGCCCAGCCGCTCGATCATCGTCCGTGTCAGCGCCAGCCCCAGGCCGGTTCCAGGAACGCCGCGTACTTCTTCATTGCCCCCGCGGAAGAACTTGGTAAACATCCGGGCTTGGTCCTCGGCGGACATGCCGATGCCGTTGTCCTCGACCTCGATCAGCAGCTCCTCCGCCTCGGCCCGCAGCCGGATCGCCACGCGGCCACCCTCGCGCGAGTACTTAAGAGCGTTCGACAGAAGGTTCTCGGCGATCTCCCGGGCCATCCATTCCGAGCTGTGCAGGCTCGGCAGGCCGGAAGCGACGTCCAGCTCCAGCGCGATGCCTTTCTGTTCCGCTTGCACGCGCGCGTCCTCCACCAGCTGGCCCACCAGTATCGCCGCGTCCACCAGGGTGCGCTCTATCTTGCCGCCCTCCTCGAGCCGGTGCAGGTCGAGCAGCTTGTCCGCCAAGCTGAGGATGCGGCGGCTGTTGCCCTCAATTGAATCGACGTAGCGGAGCTGCTTGGTCAGGTCTGGCTCGGGCTTGCCGATGCTGCCGCGCAGCAGCTCGGCGTAGCCCATCACGCTGGTCAGCGGGCCGCGCAAGTCGTGGCTGACCACTTGGGACATCTCGCGGTTGCTTTGCAGCGATCGCTCCAGCTTGAGTTCCTGCTCCGCCAACCGGCCGTGTGCTTGCTTGAGCTCACCATGCAGCGTGGCCAGGTTCACATAGGCTCGCACCACGATCAGCAGCAGCGCCAGCGCCAGCGAGGCCAGCAGCAGCCCGTTCACACTGGTCCTCTCGTACACCACGCCCAGCGCCAGGGGCAGCGGAAGGAGCAGCACGTTGGTGAGCCCGTCCATTGAGGCGTACTCGGCCGGCTTCCCGGCAATGGTCTCCTCAAGATGGCCCAGACCCCAGCCCACTACCGTGTACACAGCCATGTACACCACCACGACCGCGGCGCCGAGAGCGGACAGCTCGAGACGGAAGTCGCCGAAGACCGCCTGCTCCAGCCCTGCCGCGGCTGCCGCCGCCACGGCCAGCCGGCCCCTGGAACAGTGCCGAACGCAGTCTCTGTCCTCGCAGCAAACCGGCGGCAATGCCTGCCGCCCCCGCCACCAGGACGCCGGCCATCGGGTAGACCACGACTGATGCCAGCAGCGGAAAAATATAGCTGCCCGAGACCCGTTTCCGGTCCGGAAAGTCGACGGTGAATACTTCCGCCGCCAAAGTGGCGGCGGTCAATACGCCAATGGCAAACTGAGCCGCTTGGTCCAGCGGCGGCAGCGGCCAGACTATCAGCACAACTCCGGCGGCTGCCAGCAAAGCTCCGATGTAGACTGCCCAAAGTGAAAAGCGGGGCGAGAGCACAGGATGTTCAGCTTTCGGAAGCACAGGGCTCATGAGCAAGGCTGCCGCCGCGTGCAGCGGAACCTGTGCCACGCCACTGTAACGTTCGGCAATGCCCATAGGTGCTGCCTGCGCTGCTTGGTAGGACCTTCCTCCTACGGATCCCGGAAAGGGCGGAGAGGGAGGGATTCGAACCCTCGAGAGCTTGCACCCTACGGCATTTCCAGTGCCGCGCCCTAGGCCAGACTAGGCGACCTCTCCAGCGGAGAGGGTGGGATTCGAACCCACGGAGCTCGCGCTCACCGCTTTTCGAGAGCGGCACCTTCAACCACTCGGACACCTCTCCGGCTGAGGAAGCATAACAAGGCTCTTTTCCTCTGCCATGCTTAACAGGTGACCTCCCAGCGGGTAAAAGAGTTGGCGCACGAAGCCGGCTTCGACCTGGCTGGCATCGCCTCCGTCGAGCCCTTCGCGCGCGAAGGCCGGGCCCTGGCCGAGCGGATCGACGCTGGCTTGTTCAGCGGGCTGCCCTGGTTCACCCGCCAGCGCGCCGAGGTCGCATCGGACCCGCGCTCGCTGCTGCCCAATGCCCGTTCGATTATCGCCCTGGGAATTTCCTATGACACCGGCGCTGGCCCGATCGCCACTGTCGCTCGCTACGCCTGGGGCAAGGACTATCACGAGGTCATCCGGGGCCGCCTGGCGACGCTCCGGCAGCGCCTGGCCAGCGAGCTGGGCGAGTTCGATTCCCGAACCTTCGTCGACACTGGGCGCATCGTGGATCGGGCGGCGGCGGTACGGGCCGGCCTGGGGTGGTATGGCAAGAACACCAACCTGCTGAACACCAAGCTCGGCAGCTGGTTGTTCCTGGCCGAGCTGGTCACGACATTGGACTTGGAGCCGGACCAGCCGGTGCTCCAGAACTGCGGCCAGTGCCATGCCTGTTTGGACGTCTGCCCCACCGGCGCCATCGTGGCGCCCTACGTGGTCGACAATAACCGCTGCATATCGTTCCTCACCATCGAGCTTCGCGGCCCAATCCCACCTGAGCTGCGCCCCAAGATGGGCGGCTGGATCTTCGGCTGCGACTTGTGCCAGGACGTCTGTCCCGTCAACGCGCAAGCGCAGCCTGCCTACCACGCTGAGTTTGCCTGGCGACCTCAAGAGTCCCCTCGCCCGCCGCTGCGGGAGAGGGCTAGGGTGAGGGAACCCGGCCTCAGCCTAGACCTCTTGTCCGCCCTTCTCCAATTGACCGAAGACCAGTTCCGCCTGCGCTTCCGCCACAGCCCCATCATGCGCGCCAAACGGCGGGGCCTGCTCCGCAACGTGTGCGTCGCCCTTGGCAATTCCAACGACTCGGCCGCGGTCCCTCCTTTGGTTGGCGCGCTGAGCGACCCGGAGCCGCTGGTCCGCGGCCACGCCGCCTGGGCGCTCGGCCGCCTCGGGGCGCGCGAACCGCTGGCCCGCGCCCAAGAAACCGAAGCGGATCCCTATGTTCGAGAGGAGATCGAGCATGCCCTCGCAACCCAGTAAGCAGCTGGACACGTTCCCCAACCCACATCCCAACCGGGACTACGAGATCGAGCACATCTGCCCCGAGTACACCGCCCTGTGCCCCATCACCGGCCAGCCGGACTTTGGGACGGTCCGCATCCGCTATGTGCCGGACCAGAAGTGTGTCGAGCTCAAGTCGCTCAAGCTGTACATCTGGTCCTTCCGCGACGAAGGCCACTTCTTCGAGGATGTCACCAACCTGA
>DAIUFO010000268.1:0-5741 GCA_036844545.1 Chloroflexota bacterium | reverse complement strand
CCGGTGGTCGTTGGTATTTCCAGGATGGCCTGCTTCTCTGCCCGATCTACCTGCAGCAGCGTGCCGATGGTGTAGGACAGGCGCTGCGGCGGAAGGTCCTTTTCGCGCAGGCTCTCCCCCAGCTCGTTGGAGCCGGTAATCACCTGCAGGTACTTCGACAGCAGCGTCAAAGCGCGATCGGTCAGGCTGTCCAGCACCTGGTTGTCCCCCGGCTGTTCGGGGATGACCTCCACTTGGCCTTGCAGATACGGCTCGTCGGTGAACGTTTGCAGCACCCGGAAACGCTGCTCGCCCACGCTGGCGATGTACAGCCGCCCGTCGTCGGCGCGCTGGACGCGAGTAATCCGCGCGGTGGTCCCCACGTTAAAGAAGTCGGCTCCCGCCCCAACTTCTTGACCCCTACTGATAAGGACTACCCCAAACGCGATCTTCTCCGACACGCAGCGCCTGATCATCAGCCGGTAGCGCGGCTCAAAGATGTGCAGCGGCAGCATCATGCCGGGGAACAGCACCTCACCCAGAGGAAAGAGCGGCAGCTTCTCCGCCATGGCGGCATTATATTCAGCAGACCATGAGAGACGAACACCTGGCTCGCCGGCTGGCCCTGCTCGACGGCGTAGAGCTGTCGGAAGCCGACCTGGAATCGGTCGTTCGCGAGTTCGAGGACTTCGACCGAGCGCTGGCCGAGCTGGCGGCGTTTGCCGCCGGCGTGGAGTTCCCCTCGATGCCGGTCCAGCCCTCCTGGCCCGACCATGCCTGACCTGTGGGCCATGAGCGCCACCGAGCTGGCGAAGCGCCTCGCCGCTCGCGAGGTCTCATCGCTCGAAGCCGTTGAAGCCGCGCTGGCCCGGCTGAACCAGCTCGAGCCGAAACTGAATGCGTTCATCACCGTCATGGCCGGCCAGGCTCGGGCAGCGGCCCAACGAGCCGACCAGGAGCTTGCCGCTGGCCGGCGGCGCGGACCGCTGCACGGCCTGCCCGTGTCCATCAAGGACATGTTCAACACGGCTGGCGTGCGCACCACCGGCGCGTCCAAGATCCTGGCCGGATGGGTGCCCGACACGGATTCCGCCCTGGTCGAGCGGCTCTCGGCAGCGGGCGCGGTCATCATCGGCAAAGGCAACCAGGACGAGTTCGGCCATGGCGGCACGTCCACGCTGTCCCACTTCGGCCCGGTCCACAACCCGTGGGACTTCGAGCGCATCGCAGGCGGTTCGAGCGGCGGGTCAACCGCCGCCGTAGCCGCCGGCATCGGCCCCATCGCTTTCGGCACCGAGACCGGCTCGTCGGTCCGCCGGCCATCGGCCTATTGCGGCGTGTTCGGCTTCAAGCCGACCTTCGGCATTATCAGCCGCTACGGCTCCTTCCGCGGAGCCTGGAGCATGGACCACGTGGGCGTCTTCGCCCGATCCGTCGAGGACGCGACCCTCGGCCTCGACGCCGTAGCCGGCTACGACCCCCGCGACCCGGCCAGCGTCGCTCAGGCCGCGCCGGCCTACACGGCCCGCCTCAGCCCTGATGTGAAAGGCGTCCGTGTGGGCACCTTGCCCCGCTTCCTGGCCGATGATGCCGTGGACGCGCCCGTGCGCCAGGCATTCGAGGCTGCCGTAGACGTGCTGCGCCAGCTCGGCGCGGAGGTTGTCGAGCTGGACGTTCCCGAGCTGCGCTACGCCGCGATGATCTCGATGCTCACCAGTTCGGCCGAGGCATCTGCCAACAACATCGAGTGGCTGCACGATCGCCCTGGCGACTTCGTCACCACCGTTCGGCGCCGGCTGGCTTCCGGCCTGGGCATCACCGCCTCCGAGTACCTCACTGTGCAGCGCGCCCGCTACCGCCTCCGTGAGGCGCTTCGCCGGGTCTACGAGTGCGTCGATCTCATCGTCTCGCCCACCACCAACCGCACGGCGCCCAAGATCGAGCAGGGCCCCGGCGGCAGCGGCGACGAAGCCTTCCGGCCGAGCTGGAACCAGTCCAACCTACTGCGCTTTCCCAGCCTGCTCGGCCTGCCCGGCTGCTCCACTCCCTGCGGCGCGGACGCGGCGGGCCTGCCCATCGGCGCCCAGCTTGTCGGCCGCTGGTTCGCCGACCAGACCGTCCTGAACACCGCTCTGGCCTACCAGCATGCGACCGATTGGCACACGCGCCGGCCGCCCCTGGACGGCTGAGCGCGGCGCCGGCCTGGGAGAGATACAATCGCTCAGCACTTCAGAGCCTAGGAGTCCTCTCACTTATGAAAGCGCATTGGAGCCATGCCCTTGCCGCGGTACTGCTGCTGGCCGCCTGCGGCGGAGCACAGCCTGCCGCCAGCCCTGCGCCCGCCTCTTCCACCGCTGCCCCGGCTAGCGCTGCCGCCAAGCCTGCCGCTTCCGCGGCCGCGTCCGCCGCGGCCGCGTCCGCCTCGGGCGCGGCTTCCGCCAAGCCCGCGGCCTCCGGCGCCGCGGCTGGATCCGCTTCCGCCAAGCCGGCCGCCAGCGGCGGCAAGGCCTTCACCTTCGGCATCATGGTGCCGCTCACCGGCCCAGCGGCCAACATCGGCGAGCTGTTCACCCGCGGCCTCAACATGGCGGTGGACGAGATCAATGGCGCCGGCGGCGTTGATGGCTGGACCCTTCAGCCGAACTCTCAGGACCACAAAGGCTCGGCCCAGGGTGGCACCGAGGCCATGAACCAGCTGGCCAACATCGCCAAGGTGCCCTACGTCATGTCCAGCTTCTCCGGCCCCACGCTGGCGGCTCAGCCTGTGGCGGCACAGAACCACATGCTGCTGCTGAATATCGGCGGCACCGATTCCAGCCTGCTGAGCAAGCCCTGGCTGTACAGCGACCAAGTGATGGCTCCGCACCTCATGCCGCCGCTGGCCGAGTTTTCGTATGGCGAAGGCAAGCGCAAGGCAGCCATGCTTACCAGCAACGACCCCTATGGCGATGGCAGCCGCAAGGCCTTCGCTCCCGCCTGGCAGAAGCTGGGCGGCCAGATCGTCGCCGACGAGCAGTTCCCGATCAACGCCACCGACTTCGCCGCTCAGCTGACCAAGATCAAGGCGACCAATCCGGACGTGCTCATGACCGTTGCCGTGGGCCAGACCCAAGGCCAACTGGTCAAGCAGGCCCGCGCGCTGGGTCTCCAGATCCAGATCCTCGGCCCGTTGGGGACGGCCGATGTGGTCACCTACGGCGGGGATGCCGCCAACGGCTTTGTCGATTCCGGTATCGCCGTCGATCCCAAGACGACCGACGCGCAAGCCAAGAAGTTCCTCGATACCTACACCGCCAAGTACAAGGCCGAGGCCGAGTGGGACATCGGTACCCCCTATGAGGGCACCTACCTGCTGCGCGACCTCATCGACGCGGTGGTCAAATCCGGCGGAGACCCGCGCAGCGGCGACGCGCTCCTCAAGGCGCTGCAAGCCCATCCCGAGTTCCACAACTACCTGGCCGGCGGCACGGTCAAGTTCGCCGCCGACCAATCCGTCGACCGTGCGCTCGCCATCCGCCGCGTCGTCAACGGCAAGTTCGAAGTCCAAAAACTGGTAACGCCGTAAGCGTAGTTTTTTGTCATGCCGAACGCAGTGAAGCATCCGTCCTGCCAGGTACGGATTGCTCGCCCTGCTCGGAACGACAAAGAGCGCCCGTGCTGAGTCTCCTCCTGAACCTGGCCGTCGTCGGTCTGACCGTCGGCAGCATGTACGCGCTGCTGGCGGTCAGCTTTGGGCTCATCTTCAACGTCACCCACGTCTTCCATCTGGCCCACGGAGCCACGTTCACCCTGGGGGCATACGCTGTCTACTGGTTCTCCAACGTGGTCGGGCTCCCCTTCGCAGTGGCGATCGTCTGCGGACTGGTCGTGGCGGCGGCCTTCGGTGTGCTGGTCGAGGTGAGCCTTTACCGCCCGCTGCGAAAGGCCGATTCGCCGCCGATGATCCTCTTCCTATCGTCCGTCGGCGCGCTGATCATCGTCGAGGGGCTGGTTGGCTTGAGCTTCGGAACGCAGTCCTTGACGTTCAAGTCCCTGCCGCTGGAGCCGGTCGTGTTGGGGCCGCTGACAGTGCCCACGGCCAACCTGGCCATGCCGCTGAGCTGGCTGCTCATCGCCATCGTGGTCGTCTATATGCTGCACAGCCGCGGCGGCAAGTTCCTGCGCGCCGTGGGCGATTCGGCGCGCGTGGCGCAGGCGCTCGGCATCTCGCTCGACGCCATGTTCGGGCTGAGCTTTGCCCTTGGCTCAGGCCTGGCCGTGTTCTCCGCGGTGCTGTACGGCTGGTCGCAGGGCCTGACGCCGCTGATGGGCCTCAATGCCATCCTGATCGGCTCCGCGGCGGTGATCATCGGCGGCCGCCACGGCGTGCTGCCAGGCGCCATCGTGGCGCTGGCGCTGGGCACAATCCAGGCGGTGCTGGTGGCGTTTGTCCCGACCGGCTGGCAAGAAGGCACCACCTTCGCGCTGCTCCTGATCGCGCTCCTCATCCGCCCCCAAGGCATCTTCGGCTACTCCCTGCCATGGTGACGTACTACAAATCTCCCTCGCCCGCACTCGCCGTCCGCGTAGGACCGGGAGAGGGTCGGGGTGAGGGAATCCGCCCGCACTCGCCGTCCGCGTAGGACCTGCCATGGTGAACTACGTCGCCCAGATCCTGATCGCGGTGGCCACCTTCGCGGTCCTGGCCGGCTCGCTGAACCTGGTGCTGGGCTACGCCGGGGTGTTCTCGTTGGTCCACGCCGCCTTCTTCGGCATCGGCGCCTACACCTCCGGTCAGTTGGTGCTGCTGCTGGGTGTGCCCTTCCCGCTGGACATGATCGCGGCCTTCCTGCTGCCGGCCGCCCTCGCCGCGCTCGTGTCCCTGCCACTGGCCCGCCTGACCCACGAGTACGTGATCGTCGGCACGCTGGCCATGCAGCTCGTGCTGTCCAACGTCTTCCTCAACTGGCAGGCGGTCACAGGCGGCAGCTATGGCTTGTTCGGCATCACCCGGCCCTCGATAGCCGGCTTCATGCTGACCAGCCTGCCGGGCTACGCCGCCTTCGCCATTGGCGTGGCCGCGCTGTGCTTCGCCGCCCTGTGGTGGGTGGTCCAATCGCCCTTCGGCCTAGCGCTCAAGGGCCTCCGCGAGGACGACCGCTTGGCCCAGTCGTTCGGCAAGGATGTGAACCGCCAGCGCGTTGTCGCCTTCGCCGTCGGCTCCGGCATCGCCGGCGTGGCCGGGATGCTGTACGCGCGCTTCGTCGGCTACATCGATCCCTCCACCTTCGCCATCGACCAATCCCTGGCCGCGGTCACGATCCTGGTCGTCGGCGGTCTGGCCAACCTTTGGGGCACGTTGATTTCGGCCCTGGTCCTGGAAACAGTGCCGCAGGTGCTGCGCTTCATCCCCGCCACCAGCAACGCCGTGCCCCAGCTGCAGCTCCTGTTCTACGGCGTCCTGCTCACGGCCCTGGTCCGCCTCCGTCCCCAAGGCCTGATAGCCGAGCGCCCCCTGTTGCGCGCCGGCCCCTTTGTCACGCCGCCTGGCCCCTTTGTCATTCCGAGCACCCCTTTTGTCATTCCGAGCGAAGCGAGGAATCCGTCGCCCTCGCCGCCGGCCACCGCGGCCACCCTCGAAATCCGCGACCTCTCCAAACGCTTCGGCGGCCTCCGCGCCGTCGATGGCCTGTCGTTGACCATTCCACCTGGCCAGGTCACCGGCATCATCGGTCCCAACGGCGCCGGGAAGACCACCGTCTTCAACATGATCACCGGCTACC
>DAIUFO010000267.1:1408-5742 GCA_036844545.1 Chloroflexota bacterium | reverse complement strand
GGATGGACGCTGGCAGGAGGTGGGTCGGGCCTTCGACGGCGAGGTCATCGACTCCATTGCCGCCGAGAAACAGCATCCGGAGCGTGTCCTGGTGGGGGTGACGCATGACGGCCTGTACCAAACCGAGGATGCCGGCAAGAGCTGGGCGAACGTGCTGGACGGCGACATCCGATCGGTCACGGTGGACCCTACCGATGACCGGGTGATCTACGCCGGCACAGAGCCCGTGCACCTTTACCGCAGCGAGGATTCAGGCCGCACCTGGGAAGAGCTGGCTTCACTTCAGCGGCTGCCGGAGGAGACGGCGCAGCGCGAAGGCCCGGACGCTGCGCCGGCGGCCGTCAATCGCGACGACTGGCACAAGCCCGATTACGTGACGCCCCGCCAAGAATGGAGCTTTCCGCTGCCGCCGCATCAGGCGCACATCACCAACATGTTCATTCAACCGCTGGATCCGCGGGTCATCTACCTGTGCATCGAGCATGGCGGCGTGGCCCGCAGCCTGGACCGCGGCGAGACCTGGCAGGACGTGAGTGAAGGCATCAACTATCTCGACATCCACACCATCGCCAGCCAGCCGGGGCGCTCCGACCGTTACTTCGTGGCTACCGCCCGAGGTTTCTTCGCCAGCGACGATCCGGCTCGGGGCTGGACGCGGGCAGAGCAGGGCTGCAGTCGCGGCTACTTTCATGATTTCCTGTTTCTCGAGCCGCGCACCGGAAACGGCAACCCGGCCATGCTCGTCGCCACAGCGGATGGCTCGCCCGGCTTTTGGGGCGCGACCCAGAGCTATGCCGGCAAGTGGGATTCCAGCGCAGGCGGATCGCGCTCCGCCGTGTTCCGCAGCGAGGACTGCGCCCAGTCGTGGCAGCCAGTCGGCGCCGGCCGCGGCTTGGAGGAGGAGATGAGCGCCATGGTGTGGTCGCTGTGCCACCATCCGACCGATCCCAACGGGGTCTTTGCCGGTGTGGGTGAGGTATCCCGAGGTCACACACTTGGTCAGGGCGGCGCGGGCTGGGTGCTGGTGTCGCGCGATCGAGGTGACAGCTGGCAGCCGGCAATATCCTCTCTACCGGCAGTGCGGCTCGTGCTCGCCTGCCCGCGCTAGATGCGCCAGCCGAGTGGCGCAGCCGGCCTCGATACACGGCTGCGCCAGATGGAAAGAGACCTGGCAGAAGGCCTGGTGCCGCTGGCGGTTTACAACGATCCGGACATCTACGAGCGAGAGCTCGAGCGCATCTTCAGCCGCTGTTGGATCTTCCTGGCGCACGAGTCGGAGATTCCCCAACCTGGCGATTACGTGCTGCGCTACATCGCCCACGATCCATGGATCGTGGTACGCGACCAGCAGGGCGCCATCCAGGTGCTGTTTGACAGCTGCCGCCACCGCGGCACGCAGCTGTGCCGCGCCGACCAGGGCAACGCTGCCCACTTCCGCTGCCCCTACCACGGCTGGACCTACCGCAACGACGGCGCGCTCGTGGGCGTGCCCAACCGCTCGCAGGCGTACCAGGGCCTGGACGAGGAGCAATGGGGGCTGCTCCACCCGCCTCAGGTAGATTGCTACCGCGGCCTGATCTTTGCCTGCTTGGACGCCGAGACCCCTTCCCTGCCCAACTATCTGGGCGACTTCCGCTGGTACCTCGATATCCACCTGGCGTTGAACCCAGGCGGCATGGAGGTGCTTGGCGAGCCCCATCGCTGGCGGCTCGACGCCGACTGGAAGTCTGGGGCGGAGAACTTCTCCGGCGACAGCTACCACACGCAAACCCTGCACCGCTCCATCATGGAGGTGGGGCTCGCGCCCAAGTCCCCGCCCTCGCAGTTCGGCACCCGCGGGGAACAGCATCAGCACGTCACGGAGTGCAATGGCCACGCCACGAGCATCAGGCGTGCGGCGGAAGGCGAAGCGGGATTCTGGGGATATCCGCCAGAGGTCGTGCGGTTGTTCCGCCAGGACGAGTTGAGCGACACTCAGTATGAGCTGGCGAGAACCACCACCAATACCACTGGAACGATCTTTCCGAACCTGTCCCTGATCCACACCGGCCCGACCGACGACCCGCAAAAGCCCCCGGCGACGTACCTCAGTTTCCGGCAGTGGCAACCCAAGGGGCCAGGAGCGATGGAAATCTGGAGCTGGGTGCTGGCGCCGAAAGAGGCCAGCCAGGCTTACAAGGAGCGCGCCTACAAGGCCGCCGTAGCCTCGTTCAGCCCGTCTGGGAACTTCGAGCAGGACGACACCATCGTTTGGCATGGCATAGCGAGATCGGCCAGAAGCCTCTTTGCGCGCAAGGTCAACGCCAAGCTGAACTACCAGATGGGCTTGGAGTCCATGAGCGAGGCCCGGCCCGAGCGAGACTGGCCAGGGCCCGGCCTGGCCTTCGACAGCAACCTGGAAGAGGGCGTTCAGCGGACCTTCTTCCGCCACTGGCTGCGGGAGATGACTCGCCCGTGAACCCTGCCGAGGCGCTGCCTCAACCGGCCGGCGACGCGGCCGAGCTGCACCAACTGCACCATGAAGCCCAAAGCTTCCTGTTTCATGAAGCCGAGCTGCTGGACGATGGCCACCTGCACGGCTGGTTCCAGCTGCTCACGCCGGACGTGGACTATCGCATCCCGGTGCGAGTGACCCGCGAACGCTCGGCCGGGAAGTCGCCATTCAGCCAAACGGCATTCCACATGATCGAAGACTGGGGCTCACTGAAGGTGCGCGTCGACCGTTTCGACAGCGAGTTCGCTTTATCGGAGGACCCGCCGTCGCGGACGCGCCGCCTGGTGAGCAACGTTCGGGTGGAGCGCGGGGCGCTGGACGAGCTGTCGGTCAAGAGCAATATCCTGGTCTTTCGGGCGCACCGCGAGTCGCCCGCCAGCCTGCTGGCAGCGGAACGCCGCGACACCCTGCGCCGAGTCGAGGGCGGCCTGAAGCTGGCCAAGCGCCTGGTCCTGCTCGACCACACGGCTCTGCCCACGCACAACCTGGCGATCTTCCTGTAAGAGGCGACGATGGACGACATCCCGTTTACCCTGGCAACCGGAATGCACGAACGCGCCCGCCCCCTGGCCGAGGGCCGGGCAAAGCCCAAGGGCATCGACCTGACGACCGTCATGTTGAAAGACAACGGCGGCCGGCACGATCGCTTCCTGAAAGGCGAGTTCGACGGCTGTGAGCTGTCGTTCGCCGTGTATCTCACGTCCTGGGCGCACAAGGCCCCGTTCGAGGCCATCCCCGTTTTCTTCAACCGCCAGTTCCGCCATGGTTCGATTTATGTCAACTCCAGGGCCGGCATACGGGAGCCCAAGCAGCTGGAAGGCAAGCGGATCGGCATCTTGTCCTGGCTCAACTCCGCCGCGCTGTGGGCTCGCGGCATGCTTCGGCACGAGTACGGCCTGGATGCGACGCGGGTGAAATGGGTGGCGGCCTCGCCCCCCGAGGTGCCGGGCTTCGAGCTGCCGGCCGGCATT
The DNA here is from genome assembly GCA_036844545.1 of Chloroflexota bacterium. Taxonomy (GTDB): domain Bacteria; phylum Chloroflexota; class JAJPGV01; order JAJPGV01; family JAJPGV01; genus DATGVV01. The sequence continues at coordinate 2,277 of DAIUFO010000267.1, read as the reverse complement.
CAGGTGAGCTCACCACCCGGCGGCGCGCCGCTCACGGACTTGTTGGTGGCTGGGGAGATTGATGCGCTCATCACTCCCAGAACACCGGTCCGCGACAATCCGCGGGACATCATCCGTCTGTTCCCTAAGTTTCAGGAGGCCGAGAGCCAGTACTACCGGAAGACAGGCGTTTTCCCGATGAGCCACGCGCTGGTCGTTCGCAGCCATCTGCTGGAGCAGTACCCATGGCTGGCTGAGAGCCTATTCGACGCTTGCCAGCAGGCCAAGACCTTGGCCTTTGAGTACGCCGACGACCCGGAGCATTCCACGCTCGCCTGGTTCGCGGAAGCCATGGAGCGAGAAGCGGACATCTTTGGCGCCAATCGCTGGCCGTACGGCATCGAGCCAAACCGCAAGACCTTGGAGGGCCTGGTCACGTACGCCCACGAATCCGGGCTGCTGCCCGAAAAGCCGGCCATCGAGGACCTGTTTCATCCCAGCGCCCGCAAGCTCGGGCTGAGGCATGATTTCACTTGAGAGGAACGTAGGGACATGAGCACAGGAACAGTTAGGGGGCCCTGCCCCACCTGAGTGACGTAGTTCTCGACTGAGAACAGGGCCGGCCGGGGGACATCCTCGCCCAGGTCGCGCTCGCGCATCTTGCCGGCCAGGATGTCCTCGGCGATAGCCGGTGGATCGAACTGGGCCACCGCCCGGCGCCGCTCCTGGCAGCTTCGTACCTTGGATTCAATCTCGGGCTGCGAAACCTGAGTACGATGTGCATGGGATTTTCTCGATAGAGGGAACTTAAATGACCTGCAGCGGACTGTCGTGTTGAGATTTGGCATGGTTGGGCTGGGCCGGGCCTGCACGTCGATGCTGCCCAGCCT
>DAIUFO010000267.1:0-1398 GCA_036844545.1 Chloroflexota bacterium | reverse complement strand
GCTTGATGGCCCACCCGGAGGTCAAGATCACGGCCGCCGCCGACGTGCGAGCCGAAGCGCGAACCGCCTTCGCATCCGACTTCGGGGCTGAGGCGTACGAGTCGGTCGAAGACCTGTGCCGCGACCCCCACGTGGATGCGGTGTACATCGCCACGCCGCACCAGTTTCATCGCGATCACGTGCTGCTGGCGGCCCAATACGGCAAGCACGCCATCGTCGAGAAGCCCATGGCTCTGACCATCGAGGACTGCGAGGCGATGAATGCCGCGGTCGACCGCGGCGGCACTCGACTGGTGGTAGGCCACACACACAGCTTCGACCCGCCCATCCTGAAGATGCGCGAGCTCATCCGAGACGGCCTGCTCGGTCCGGTGCGCATGATCAACACCTGGAACTTCACTGACTTCCTGTACCGCCCACGGCGGCCGGAAGAGCTCGACACCTCCCTGGGGGGCGGGATCATCTTCAACCAGGTGCCCCACCAAATCGACACTGTGCGGCTGTTGGGCGGGGGTCTGTGCCGCGGTGTGAGGGCCATGGCCGGCGTTTGGGATCGTGCCCGGCCAACGGAGGGCACGCACGCCACCTTCCTGGACTTCGAGGATGGGACGGCGGCCACAATCGTGTACAGCGCCTACGACCACTTCGACAGCGACGAGTTTCACGACTGGGTGGGCGAAGGGGGCAGCCGCTCCCGCCCGGAGTCTCATGGCCAAGCGCGCAAAGCGCTGGCCTCCATCTCCGGCTCCGAGGCGGACGCCAAAGCCTCGACCGGCTACGGCGGAGCCAAACAACGCTCCTGGGCGCCTGAGGGCGCCGAGTGGTTTCATCCGCATTTCGGGACAACTGTCGTCAGTTGCGAGAGGGGCGACATGCGACCTTCACCAAGCGGAGTGATCGTGTACGCCGACGACCGCAAATACGAGATCGAGGTGCCGCTCGGTCGGGCAACGCCGGACAAGGGCAAGGTCATCGACGAACTGTGCGACGCTGTTGCCCGCGATCGGCCGAACGTGCACGACGGCCGCTGGGGTGAGGCCACGCTCGAAGTGTGCCTGGCGATCCTGCAATCGAGCCGCGAGCGGCGAGAGGTGCTGCTCAGGCGCCAAGTCCCGGTGCGCGAACGACTACCACAGACAGGCAATGCTGATGCTGCCGGCTGACGACAACGAGCTGCTGGCCAGGGTTGGTCCGGGGACGCCCATGGGCCATCTGCAGCGCCATTACTGGCAGCCGGTGCTGCTGTCGTCAGAGCTCGCCAAACCGGATGGGCCGGCGCTCAGGATGCGCGTCCTAGGGGAGGATCTGGTTGCCTTTCGCGATACTTCCGGACGGGTTGGCTTGCTGGCGGCGAACTGCTCCCACCGCGGCGCTCCGCTGTGCTACGGCCGCAACGAG
>DAIUFO010000266.1:0-5742 GCA_036844545.1 Chloroflexota bacterium | reverse complement strand
AAGGCTAGCAAATCCACGTCTCGCTTGACACGCGACCCCTCACACATTAGTGACGTAATGTCTATGGGCGTCCCGACGCTGAGGAACCACACCGCAACAGCGGGCTAGAGGCGCGTCAGCAGCTTCTTTGCCCGTAGGTCCATGTCCGCGGCGTAGGATGCGAAGCTCGGGATTTGCTCGAAACGGCCATCCAGCAGCAGGAAGCAGTGGCTGAGCGCCACCTGGCCCAGGAACTGCCGATCGTGGCTGACGATGAGCGTCAGGCCGGCGTAGGTGGTGAGCGCCTCCTCCAGCGCCAGGATGGCCTCCAAGTCGAGATGGTTGGTTGGCTCGTCCAGCACCAGCACGTTCGCTCGGATGGTCGAGAAGTACGCCAGCAGCAGCCGCGTCTGAGCGCCGGGGCTGACCTCGCGGATGGGCTTCCGAAGGTCGAGCGGGTGCAGTTGGAACGAGCGCAGCAGCTCCAGCGCCTCGCCCTCGTTTAGGTCGGTCTGGGTCTGCAGGAACCACAGCGGCGTCGCGGACCGGGGCAGGTTCTCGTGCGCCTGCATCAGGTTGCCGAAGATGAGGCCGGCGCCAATCGACAGCCTGCCGGCCAGCGCTTCCAGATGGCCCGTCAGAACCTTCAACAGCGTCGATTTGCCCGAGCCGTTGGCGCCCACGATGCCGACGCGCATGCCTGGCTCCAGAGCCAGGTGAATCGGCCCGAGGCGGAAGCCCTCCGGGTAGCCGATCCACACGCCCTCCAGCTCGATGCGCTGGTCTCCGGCATTCTCAGCCGGCATAAGCGCGAGCTCCAGCGGCTGGCGCTCGGCCGGCTTGTCCACCAGCTCCATTTGCTCCAGCCGCTTCTCGATGGACTTGCTGCGCTTGGCCAAGCCGGCGGATCGCTCACGGCTGAAGTCGCGACCCATCTTGTCGTGGTCGCTGCCCTGCTGGACCGCGCCGATCTGCGCCCAGGCTTTGTTCTGGCGGACGCTGTCGGTCAGCCGGCCGATCTCCTCCTGCTGGCGTCGAAACAGCTCTCTCTGCCGCCGCAGCTCCTGACTCTTCAGCTCCAGGAAGTCGCTGCAGCCGCCCCCGTAGGTGGTGGCTTCGCGCGTGTGCCAATCGATCTCGAAGACTTTCGAGGCCACACGGTCGATCAGCCGCCGATCGTGCGACACCAGCAGGATGGTGGCCGTGGATTGGATCAGAAAGTTTTCCAGCCACAGCAGCGCCGGCAGGTCCAGGTTGTTGGTCGGCTCGTCCAGCAGCAGCACGTCGACGCCTTTCAGCAGGATGCCGCCGAGGGCCACTTTACTGCGCTGCCCGCCGCTCAGCGATTGAAGCGAGCGTCCGGCGTCGACATCGCGCAGGCCAAAGCCCGCCAGCACGATCCGGACGCGCCGCTCGAAGTCGTAGCCGCCCAGGCATTCGAACTGAGTCTGCGCCTCGGCGTACTCGTCCATCCTCCCGCCGCCGCCCAAGTCTGCCGCCAGCTCGTCCATCCGGCGTTGCACCACATCGATACCGGTGATCCGCCGCAGGTAGGCCTCAATGCTTTCGTCACCCCGAACGGCGACCTCTTGGGCCAGGTAACCGACCAGCGCGCCAGAGGGCATGTTCACGCTCCCGGCATTGGGCCGCTCCAGTCCCGCGATCAGCCGCAGCAACGTGGATTTCCCCACGCCGTTGCTGCCCACCAGCGCGCCCTTCTGCCGCGGCCCGAGCCTCAGCGTGACGTTCGACAGCACCCGCTGGTTGCGATAGCGCTTGCTGACCTGCTCGACGTCGATGAAGGCGCTCGTGGGTGGCATGCGCCTCCACAGTATGGCCGCTCGCTCGTGCACCAGCGCTATACTCCCCCTGCCCGCATCCCCTTCCGCGCGGGCCGCGTTCGCCGTCGCGGACGCTGTTGCCGTTGACCACGTCCTTAGGGCCCGACCGCCTCGAGTGCGTATCGATGAGCTCGAAGTGACGTGGTAGGCGTCGAAAGCAGGGAACCGTTTGATTGATGTTGATAGCCCCGCGCTCGGGCCGGCGGCTGAAGCCGCGGCCAGCGGCTTCTCGAGCCTCGGCCTCAGCCCCGAGATGCTCCGTGCCCTGGAGGACGTAGGCTACGAGACGCCCTCGCCAGTGCAGTCTGAAGCCATCCCGCCGCTGCTGGCAGGCTCAGACGTCGTCACCCATGCGCTGACAGGCACCGGCAAGACGGCGGCGTTCGCCATTCCGTTGATCGAGGCCATCGATCGTGACCTTCCGGGGCCGCAAGCCCTGGTGTTGGCGCCCACCAGGGAACTCGCCCTGCAGGTAGCTGCCGAGGTCCAGCGCCTTGGCCGCCATCACAAGGTCCACGTCCTCGCCATCTACGGTGGGCAATCCTACGAGCTCCAGCTGCGCGCGCTCAGGCGTGGGGTGGACGTCATCGTCGCCACGCCGGGCCGGCTCATGGATCACATTCGCAGCGGCAAGGTCGATCTCAGCCACGTCCGCACGCTGGTGCTCGACGAGGCCGACGAGATGCTCAACATGGGCTTCCTGGAGGACGTGGAGTTCGTGATGGCCCAGATGCCCGAGGGTCGCCAGACGGCGCTGTTCTCCGCCACCATGCCGCCGGCTATAACGGTGCTGGCGCAGCGCTACATGACCACTCCGGTCAACATTCGCCTGGCCCACCGGAGCAGCCTCACCGCCCCTTCGGTGAACCACAGCTGGTACCCCGTGCCGTTCAGGTACAAGTTCGATGCCCTCGTTCGCCTGCTGCGCTTCAAGCAGCCGGAGCGCTCGCTCATCTTCGGCGCCACCAAGCGCATCGTCGACGAGCTGGTGCAGGGCCTGCAGGATTGCGGCTTTGAGGCTGAGCTGATCCACAGCGACATCAGCCAGGCTCAGCGGGAGCGCGTGATGGGCGCTTTCCGCGGGGGACGCCTGGCGATGCTCGTCGCGACTGACGTGGCCGCCCGTGGCATCGACGTGGACAACGTCACCCACGTGATCAATTTCGATATGCCGCAGGACGTGGAGTACTACGTACACCGCATTGGACGTACCGGCCGTGTTGGCCGGAGCGGGGAGGCGCTGTCCCTGGTAAGCCCTTGGGAGGAACGCCAGGTCAAGGTCCTGGAACAGGCCACTGGCGCGCGTATCGCGCGAGGTGAGCTTCCGTCAGAGGCGGAGCTGGTTCAGCGTGGCCTGGTCACCCTCGAGCAGCAGCTTGCCGACCGTCTCCAGCGGGGTGGGCTGGAAACCTACCGCGCGCTGGCCGAGAGCTTGAGCGCCACAGCGAATCCGCTGGATGTGGCCGCCGCGGCGCTGGCGCTTGTCGCCGGCAGAGCCAAGGACGTCGCGCGACACACGGAGCTTCCCGGCGAGGTCGCCGCGGGCACCGTAGCCGCGCGAAGGTTCGAGCGGCAGCGTGGCCCATCGGGCTGGCGCAAGCCGGATCGCTTCAGCGGCCATCGCAAAATCCGACCTTCGCACCTATGGCACAAGTGACGGCCGCCACAGTCAGACGGGGCAGCACAAAGTCCCGCTCACCCGGCCCAAGTGATCGGATGAGTCATAGTTAGAGTGTGAAAGCTATTCGGTTGGTCAACGGACACTTTGATGGTATGACGATAAGCGGCTCCACAGAGCCCCACCAGGAGCTGCATAAGCGCTTGCCGCATGGCGAGTGGGTCAACCCCAAAAGCGGCCTGGCGATGACTCATGACGTCTATCGGCTTTCGAGGGACAGCCAGCAGAACTTGTTCTACAACTGCGTGGAACAAGCAACCGAAAAGTCCACCTGGCTGGTACTTCAAAAGCGCAACGCCCTCGCCGCCGCAAAGCCCGCCTAACCCGCCACTGTCTTCTTCTCCTAGGAGAGACTCACCCGCGGCGACAGGCTGCTGCAATCTCGCTGAGGCTAGAGGCCCTGTTCTTGCTAAACGCTGTATTTTGTGCATGTGCAGATCAGACTAGCGTCACGCCCTCTTACTCTACTGGCTCTTCTTGTTACCGCCAGCTGCGGTGGCGCCACGACCGCGAGCCTTGGCGCGTCGAGCGCACCTGTGTCGGTCCAGAGTTCCACCAGCCCGGCCGCCAAGCCGTCCGCCTCCGCGGCCGTAAGCACGTCGGTCGCGGCCGGCGCCTCGGCCAAACCGGCGGCCAGTGCCTCGGCCAAACCGGCCGGCAGCGCCGCGGCAAGCGGCGCAGCGGCGGCGGGGGCAAGCGCTGCTGCCAAACCCGCTGGCCAGGTGTACTCCTTCGACGCGCAGGACTACAGCTTCGCCGGGCCGGCGACCATTGAGGGCGGCCTGGTAACGCTGCAGCTGAAGAACGCGGGCAAGGAGCTTCACCATCTCCAATTGCTCAAGTTCAACGACAACGTCACGGCCGACCAGGTTATCGGCGCGATGGCCAGCGGCAATCCGGAGTCCGTGTTTCGGTTCGTGTCCGCGGTCGGTGGCGTGGGGGCCATCGATCCCACCGGCACTGCCCAAGTAACGGAGAACTTGCAGCCCGGCCAGTACCTTCTGGCGTGCTTCATTCCCAGCCCGTCCGACGGGATTGCCCACGCGGCCAAGGGCATGGTCAAGCCGCTTACGGTCACGGCTGCCCCCGCCGGCCAGCCCGCCGCGAGCCCATCAGCGGCGGCTACCGTGACGTTGAAGGACTTCAGCTTCGACAGCCCGGCCACATTCAACGCCGGCCAGGTGACGATCAAGGTGGACAACGCCGGGCCACAGATCCACGACATGAGCGTCATCAAGCTGGCCCAAGGCAAGCAGGTCCAAGATGCGCTGAACTTCCTGCAGGCCGTTTCGGCGCCGCCTCCTCCCGTGGCTGCCAGCGGTTCGGTCAGCTCCAGCGGAGCGTCCGGATCGGTAACCGTCGGCACGAGCTCCGTTGCCGCGAAGCCCGCGGCCGGTGGGCCGCCGCCATTTCAGGATGTGGGCGGCATCAACGGCCTGTCCCAAGGGCTCTCGGGTTGGGCAAATGTGAACTTCACAGCGGGTGATTACGCTTTCATTTGCAACGTGCCCGATCCATCGTCCGGCAAGCCGCACTGGGCGCTGGGCATGTCCAAGGGATTCAGCGTCAAATAGCCCTGCCCGCCCACTGTTGCGGAATAGAACTTGCGGTAGGGGCTGGCTCAGCATGTCGCCACAGGTTTCGTCGGGTATCTGCGCCGGCTTGATCGCCAGCGTGCCGCGGGTGTTTGTTGACGCATGCTGACTGCCTACGGTTATGAGTGGCTGAACCGGCGCGCTACGACGCGGTAGTCGTTGGCTCCGGCCCCAACGGCTTGTCCGCGGCTATCGTCGTGGCACGTGCCGGGTTATCGGTGCTGGTGCTGGAGGCCAACGATACGCCCGGCGGTGGCGCGCGCTCGGCCGAGCTGACACTGCCCGGCTTCGTCCACGACGTCTGTTCCGCGGTCCATCCGCTGGGGATTGGCTCGCCCTTCCTCCGAAGCCTGCCGCTCCGGGAGCATGGGCTGGAGTGGATCGATCAGCCCGCGGCGGTGACGCATCCCTTTGACGACGGCACGGCGGCGGTCATGGAGCGCTCCGTGGCGGCCACCGCCGAGGGCTTTGGACGCGATGCCCGGGCCTACCGGGCGCTCATGCAGCCGCTGGTCGACAGCTGGCTGGACGTGTACCGCGAGACACTTGGGCCGCTGCACATCCCTCGCCGCCCGCTCGCACTGGCGCGCTTTGGCGTGCGCGGCCTGATGGCCGCGACGTGGCTGGCCAAGGCGCTGTTCAGGACGCC
>DAIUFO010000265.1:0-5768 GCA_036844545.1 Chloroflexota bacterium | reverse complement strand
ATGGAAGTCGACAACGTCATGCGCGAGGAAGGCGAGAAGGCCGCCCTGGAGGCCAAGGTACATGGCCTCAGCGGCGACCTGATCAAGGCCATGGGCCGGCTGCACTTCCGCACCAGCTACAGCCAGAACGTGCTGCGGCACTCCATCGAGATCGCGGCGCTGTGCTCCACCATGGCCCACGAGCTGGGCGGCGACGTCAACGTGGCGCGCCGCGCCGGCTTCCTGCACGACGTCGGCAAGGGCGTTTCGCACGACGTGGAGGGCCCGCACGCCATCATCGGCGGCGAGATCGCGAAGCGGTTGGGCGAGATGAAGCCGGTGGTCCACGCCATCAAGGCTCATCACGGCGAGGAAGAGCCAGAGACCGTTGAGGCCCTCATCGTGGCCGCCGCCGACGCCATCTCGGCAGCGCGCCCTGGCGCCCGGCGCGAGAACCTGGAGACGTACGCCAAGCGGCTGGAGGCGCTGGAGAACATCGCCAACAGCTTCCCCGGCGTCGATCGCTCGTTCGCCATCCAGGCCGGGCGCGAGGTACGCATCATCGTCCGTCCCGACGAAGTGGACGATCTCGCCGCGGCGCGTTTGGCGCGCGATATCGTCAAGCAAATACAGGAGAACCTGAGCTACCCGGGTCAGATCAAGGTCATGGTGCTGCGAGAGACCCGAGCAGTAGAGTTCGCAAAATAACGCTAGGCAGTAGCTTGCCGCTGCTCTAGCCATTCGGCGGCAGTCTTTTTCCAGGCGTCGTCGACCTGTCGCTGGGTGTGCTCCAAGCTGCCGCCATTGTCGATGACGACGCCCGCCAGCGCAGCCTTCTCTTCCTGCGATGGCTGAGCCCGGATGCGCTGCAAAGCGACCTCGGCCGGCATGGATCGCTGCCCCCGCAGCCGATCCAACTGCTGCTCGACGGGAGCCGTGACTGCCCACACTGAATTGCAGGAGTCGGCCATGCCGCTTTCGAACAGCTTGATGGCGTCGATCGCGAGTACCGCGCCAGGCATAGCTTCGAGTATCCTGCGCCGCTCTTCGTCTCGCACGGCGGGGTGGATCAAGAGCTCGAGCTCGCGCAGGGCGTCGGCGTTACCGAACACGAGCTGCCCCAGCTTGGCTCGGTCCAGCTCGCCGTCGGCCGCCAGTATGCCGCGACCAAAATGGTCGACGATCGCCCGCCAGGCGGGCTGCCCCTGACGCTGCAATTCGTGTACGACCCTGTCAGCGTCGAGCACCTGGGCGCCTTTCGCCGCCAGCATGGCGTCAACGGTGGACTTGCCGGTGGCGATGTTGCCGGTGATGCCGATCAGGTAGACGTCGGGCCGGGTAGGCCAGGACTCAGGCGTCACGCCGCGACCCGAGGTGAGGATCAGGCAAGCTTGAGGGCGGGGCGCTGGCGATCCTGACAAACCGGCAGCTCCGCTTCGGGATTGGCCCAGGGAGAGCTCGCCAACCACTCATCGAGCTGATTCGCCATCATAGACCCTGCCGAAATAGTAGCCCTGGCCGCGGTCACAGCCCAATATCGCCACCTTCTCTGCCAGCGGCCCATCGTCGATGCCATCGGCCGCGACGCTCATGCCCAGATTGTGGCCGAGGTCAACGATTGCCCGCACCATCGCCGCGTCTCTCTCGTCGTCCAGCAGGTTGCGAGTAAACGACCGATCGATCTTCAGCTCGGCCACGGGTAGTCGCTTGAGCAGGGCGAGCGAGGAGTAGCCAGCGCCAAAGCCGTTGATGCAGAGCACTACGCCGAGCGAGCTCAGATCGGCCAATGTCTCCAGCTCGCGGCCGCCATGCTCCATGACCGTGCGCTCCGCCAGCTCCAGCTTCAATAGCCGCGGCGGAATGTCGTGCCGGTGCAAGGCTCGCTGGACCCGTAGGCGAAGCGTCGGATCGTGCAAGCTGCGCGCGGAAATGTGAACGGCCACCGGGATTTCGCGTCCCGTCTCGAGCCAGGTGCGGGCTTGCGCCAGCGCCCCATCGATCACCCAGTCCGTCAGCTCGTTGATCAGGCCGGCGCGCTCGGCCAATGGCACAAAGCGATCGGGCTCGACCAGTCCGTGAATCGGATGGCGCCAGCGCAGCAACGTCTCGACTTCGAGTGAAGTGCCGGAAGCGAAGCCTACTTGCGGCTGGAATTCCAAAGCCAGCTCACCGTGCTGCATGGCTTGCTTCAGATCCGCCGCCAGGCTCAGCCGCTCGGCGGACACATTGTCTTGCCTGGCCTCGTAGATGGCGTAGCCATTGCGCTGGCCCTTCGCCGTGTACATGGCCACGTCGGCGCGCCGGGTCAATGCCTCCACGTCCCGACCGTGATCGGGCGCGACCACCACACCAATGCTGCCGGACACCGCTGCCGACTGCGCATCGATCACGAACGGCCGGTCCAGCGCTTGGAGGATCTTGCGGGCTACGGCGGCGGCGGCGTCAACCGATCGCAGGTTCGTGAGCACGATTCCGAATTCGTCCCCGCCAAACGAGCCACCGTGTCGGAGTCACGAACAGTGGCCCGCAACCGGCTGGCTGTGCCCTCCAGCACGCGATCTCCCCAGTCGTGCCCAAAGGTATCGTTCACGTCCTTGAAATAGTCGAGGTCCAGCAGCAGGAAGGCGACCCGCGAGTCGTCGCGGCCGGAGGCGTTGATGGCGTTTTGGAGCCGGTCGTGCAGCAGCACCCGATTGGGCAGCCCGGTCAGGGGATCGTGCAAGGTCTGGTATTCCAGCTTGGCTTCGGCGCGCTTCCGTTCCGTTACGTCGCGGGCGATACCCGTCAGGAACGCGCCTTCGTCTGTTCGCAACAGGGCCAAGGACATTTCCAAGGGCACCTCTTCGCCGTTGCTGCGCAAGCCGGCCAGCTGCACGGGATGCTCCGACAGCTTGCCGGCCAGAGCCTGCGCCCGAAGCTCCTCCCAACCCGCCCGAAAGGGCTCGGCGAGGAGATCTCGCATGGGCCGGCCCAAGACGTCGGCCCCTGGTATGCCAAACAGCTGCTCGGCACGCGCATTGAAGTAGACGATGTTGCCGGGCTCGTCCAGAGAGACGATGGCATCGTTGGCATTGTCGGTGACCGCACGAAATTTGGCTTCGGCCGCGTTGACGATCCGCATCTTGTCGCGCAGCTGCACCTGCGACCGCAGCTGCTTGTAGGCTTTCCGAGCCGCCTCGCCGCAAACAGCGCCAACGGCCAGGATGTAACCAATCCGCAGGATGACCTGCGCCGGGTGCCCGCTAAGCTGACCCAGCGCAGCCAGAATCGCGACATAGGCCGCCGAATCCAGGACGGCCCAGATCATTGTGCGGCGATAGTCGCAGCGGAAGGCGATGCTGGCGATTGAGGCGTACCAGCAGGTAAAAGGGCGAGTCGTAGCCGCCGGTTGCCACCAGCCAGAGGCTGATGAGTATGCCATCTGACCCGGCCGTGAACAAGCTGGCCATCAGGAACGCCATCCGCCGGTACGGCTCGAACAAGGCCAGCGGCAGGGCGCAGGCCCAGGCGACGCCGATGACGGTCAGCGCCAGCCAACCGCTTCCCAGCGTTCGATCGAAAAAGGCGAGGTAGGTGACCGTGTTGAGCGCGATGATGGCGATCCGGATGACCGCCATCCGCCGCTCAGCCGCGTACATCTTTTCGCGCAGCGCCGCCTGACCTGGCTGCGCGCGCCCGAAAGGCAACATTCTCCCCAGCCACTATTCTTCACCGCGGCGCATAAAACCGCAAGGGGGTTGCCCCCCCAATGGCTACCGCCGAGTTTCGGGTGCTCGAATCAGCCGAACAAGGCTGGCAGCGGCGCCTCGACCGGCTCGCCGGACAGCAGCTTGCGCAGCGTCTCGACGTTTTGCGCGTCCGGCCCGTGACCTTCGTAGCCCGGCGTCTCCAGGATGAAGTTGCAGTCGTTGGCCGCCAACGGCAGCAGCACGTCCTGCAGGCCCTGGAGGCCGATGAAGCCGTCGCCCAGGTTCTCATGACGGTCGACCCCCGAGCCAAAGCGCGCCTTGGAGTCGTTGACGTGGACGGCTCGGATGCGCTCAACACCAAAACCGCTGTCGATCTCGTCGAACATGGCGCGCCGATGGCTGGCGTTGGGATAGTCGTAGCCGGAGGCGAAGGTGTGGGCCGTATCCAGACACACCTGCAGCCGCTCGTCGCCATCACACTTATCGATGAAGCGGCCGATCTGGGCGAAGGTGCTGCCCAGGCAGTTGCCGCTGCCGGCGTTGTTCTCGATCAAGATCGGGACGGCATTGTCGGCCTTCCGCAGAGCCGCTTCTAAACCGAGCGCCACGGCCTCTTCGGCTTCGGGGACGGGCCGCGACAGCGCGCTGCCCATGTGGACGATGACTCCCGCGGCTCCCAGTTGCTCGGCCACCTTGAGGTACTGGACCAAGGCGTAAATGGACTTCTCATACAAGTCGGGATCCTGGGCGCCGAAGTTGATGAGATAGATGGCGTGGAGATAGACCGGTCCCACGTCTTCGGCGGCGGCGAGCCGGCGGAACTCCTGCGCGTCCTCCTCGGCGATCCGCGGCACCAGCCAGCGCTGCGGATAGCTGACGAACACCTGGATGCACTCGGCGCCGATGGCCTTGGCCCTGCCGATGGCCTCCCACACATGTCCGCGGGTAGAAACGTGGGCCCCGACACGCATACGCCTAGCTTAGCCAACCATTGCTACGCTGGAACCATGCTCGAACTCGGCTACAAGGCATCCGCCGAACAATTTGGCCCGCGTCAACTACTGGAGTTCGGCGTTTTTGCCGAGCAGTGCGGCTTTGACAGCGTGCTGGTGAGCGATCACTTCCATCCATGGGAGCACACCGGCGGCCATTCGCCATTCGCCTGGTCGTGGCTGGGTGCCTTGGGCGAGCGCACCGAGCACGTACGCATCGGCACGAGCGTAGTCTGCCCCACGCTGCGTTACCACCCATCCATCATCGCCCAGGCTATGGCCACGCTGGCGGTGATGTATCCACGCCGGATGTTCTTCGGCTTAGGCACCGGTGAGGCGCTGAACGAAACGCCGGCGACCGGCATCGAGATGCCCCCGTACAAGGAACGCTACGCCCGGCTGGTGGAAGCCCTGCAGCTGATGCAGCGGCTGTGGACCGAGGAGTTCGTGACCTTCGAGGGCGAGTATTTCCGTACGAGCGGCGCAACCATCTACGACCTGCCAGCTGAGGGCGTGCAGATTTACCTGGCGGCCTCGGGGAAGAAGATGGCGGAGCTGGCCGGCCACGTTGCCAACGGCCTGATCACGACCAGCGGCAAGCCGATGGAGCTGTACCACGACACCATCCTGCCGGCCTTCGAGAAGGGCGCCCGCGAGTCCGGCCGCAACTCCAAGCGGCTGGACCACATGATCGAGATGAAGGTGTCGTTCTCGATCGAGGACGACCGGCAATGGCCCACCAGCGTGCTGGGCCAGGACGAGAAGGTCGGCGTCTACGATCCCCGCGAGCTCGAGGACCGGTCAAAACACATCACCGACGACGCCCTGGTGGCGCGCTGGATCACCTCACCCGACCCCGACTACCACGTCCAGGAGATCGAGAAGTACATCGAGCTGGGCTTCACCAACCTGGTGTTCCACGGCCCAGGCGACGACCAGGTGCGCTTCATCCAAGCCTACGGCGCCGAGGTGCTGCCACGTCTACGCCGCAAATACGGCTCTCGCACGGGCCGGAGCTACGCGCCGGTAACCGCGCAGGCGTAGGCCCCACGCCAGGGTCACAACATCGTCAGGCCACCGTTGACGCTCAGCGTCTGGCCGGTGATGA
>DAIUFO010000264.1:0-5776 GCA_036844545.1 Chloroflexota bacterium | reverse complement strand
CTGCAGGACCTCGTCGTCGCCAACCGCATCCTGGCCCGTGAGGGCGTGCTGGATGGCTTCGGCCACGTCAGCGTGCGCCATCCCGACAATCCCGAGCATTACTTCATGTCGTGCTCGCGGGCGCCCGAGTTGGTGCGCCGTGAGGATGTGGTCGAGTACACGCTGCAAGGCGAGCCCCTGAACCAGAATGGCCGCGCCCTCTATGCCGAGCGCGCCATCCACGGCGCCGTGTACGCCGCTCGGGCGGATGTGATGGCCGTGTGCCACAACCACTCGCCCTCGCTGATCCCCTTTGGCATCACGCGCACGCCGCCGCGGCCCGTGCTGCACATGGGCGCGCTCACCGGCGCCGACGTGCCGCTGTGGGACATCCGCGACGAGTTCGGGGACACCAACCTGCTGGTGGTCAAATGGGAGCATGGCCAATCGCTGGCTCGCGCGCTCGGCCCGCGCCGCGTGGCGCTGATGCGCGGCCACGGCAGCGTGGTCGCCGCCGAGTCGCTCAAGGAGGTCGTGATGGCCAGCGTCTACCTGGAGGTGAACGCCAAGCTCCAGCTCCAGGCGCTCAGTCTGGGCGGCGAGATCAACTACCTGACGCCCGGCGAGATAGAGCAGTGCTCGGACATGCTGGTCAAGCCCGCTTACCCGTCGCTCGATCGGGCCTGGGAATACTGGCGCGCCCGCGCCGGTTACTCGGGGCTTTAGCTGTGGCCGAAGCGCTCAACCTCGTCTACCGCTCCCGCCGCCTGCAATACCCGCTGCTGGCTGCCATGAAGGCCTGCGACGCGTGGCAGCGGGCCGGCGTCGACGTGCGCAGCCTGAAGTTCGTTTCGGGCGCGGCGCAGTCAGATCCCATGCTGGTCAAGGGCGAGTGCGACTTCATCTTCGGCAGCCACGTCAGCCCCTACATCCATCGTTTCAAGGGCCAGCCGTTCGTGTACCTCGGCCAGACGGTGAATTGGTGCGACGACGTGCTGGTCAGCCGCGAGCCGCTCCAAAGTGCTAAGGACCTCGAGGGCAAGCGGCTGTGCGACCGCAACGGGCTGTCGCCCACCAACTTCGGCAGCAATCACTCTGCCGGCAACCACCTGCTGTACCTGCTGCGCGAGGGCGTGGACCTGGCCAAGGTCGAGTTTGTCAGCGGCCCGCACAAGGAGCACTACAAGAACCTGCTGGAGGGCATCGGGGACGCTGCCTTTGCGTCGGCGCCTTACGACGAGGAGGCGCTGGCCGCCGGCTTGCACCTACTCCGGTTGGACCCGCTGCCTATGGTCAATTCATCGACCATGACCACGCTGTGGCCAATCCTCCGTCAGCGCCCGGCGTTGTGCGAGGGCGTCCTCAAGGCCGTGATTATGGGTGTCCACTTCATCAAGACCCAGCCGGACGCGTTCCTGAAGGTGATCCGGACCGACGTCGCCACCGAGCTTGAAATCGACGACGAGCGCGTCCTCGAGCACCTGTACCGCTACAGCACCAGCATCATGGAGCCGCGGCTGTACCCGACGGCCGCCGCGGTGGCCAACGCCTATAAGCTGGCGGTCATCCAGGAGCCCGCGGTAGCCGGTCTCAACCCTATGAGCCTATGGGACATGCACGCGCTGCGGTCCATCGAAGAAAGCGAATTCATCGACGATTTATACGGCGGCAAGGTGCCCGGGCCGGGCGCCGCGCCCAGCCGATCTTGAGGAGGTACAAGGTTTGAGCGCTCCAACAACGGTTATCGGGACGTCCGCGCCGCGAGTCGATGGCGTCCGTAAAGTCACCGGTCAGGCGACCTACGGCGCCGACGTGAACATGCCCGGCATGCTGTGGTGCAAGCTGGCGCGGAGCACCATGTCGCACGCCCGTCTCGTGCGCGTGGACGCCACCAAGGCTCGCCAGATCCCCGGCGTCCATGCGATCCTCACTGCCGACGATATCCCCGACCGCCTGTGGGGCCGTGCGCTGGAGGACATGCCGGTGTTGGCCCGCGGCAAGGTGCGCTTCATCGGCGAGCCCATCGCTGCCATCGCCGCCGACGATCCCGACACGGCCGAGGAAGCAGCCATGGCCATCGAGATCGAGTACGAGGAGCTGCCGGCGATCTTCGACGCGCGGGCAGCCATGAAGGCTGGCGCCGCTGTCATTCACGACGGCCTGGCTGGGTACAAGGGCTTGCCGATGCCGCTTCCCGACACGCCCAACACCATGTCTCAGCCCAGTTGGAGCAAGGGCGACGTCGAAGCTGGCTTCCGCGAAGCCGAGGTCATCGTCGAGCACGAGTTCTACACCCCGCCGCAGCACCAGGGCCACCTCGAGCCGCACGCCTGCATCGTGCGGTTCGACGAACAGGGGCGGCTGCAGGTTTACGACGCCAACAAGGCGCCCTTCCGCAGCGCCAAGCAGGTTGCGCCGCTGTTGGACATGCCCGCCGAGGGCGTCGACTACCACGCCACCGCCCTGGGCGGCGACTTCGGCGGCAAAGGCTCAGCCCTGATCGTGCCCGCCGCGGCCTACCTGGCCAAGCGGACTGGCCGGCCGGTCAAGTACGTCATGACCTACGTCGAGGAGCTCGTCGCGGCCAATCCACGCCATTCCGGCTACATCAGCATCAAGACCGGCCTGAAAAAAGACGGGACGATCGTGGCCCGCCACGCCAAGGTGGTGTGGGACTCGGGCGCGTACGGCGCTATGAAGCCGGCCGCCATCGTCAGCCTGGGCAGCACCGCGGCCTTGATGGGCGCGTACAACATCCCGCACGTCCTGTGCGAGGGCTTCACCGTCTACACCAACACGGTGCCGCGGGGCCATGTCCGCGCTCCCGCCGGCCCGCAGGCGCATTTCGCGGTCGAGTCGCACATGGACATGATCGCCGTGCAGATGGGCCTCGATCCGCTGCAGTTCCGGCTGAAGAACGCGTTGCACGACGGCGACTCGTTGGCCGACGGACATGCCCTGGAGGACGTCCGCGAGGAGCAGACCATCCAGGAGTGCATGGAGCGCTCCGGCTGGAGGGCGCCGAAGAAGCCAGGCACCGGCCGCGGCATTTCGGTCACCCAGTGGCACGTCAACAGCGGCGTCACCGGGGCGCGGTTGACGCTCCAACCGGACGGCAAGCTGGTCCTCGAAACGGGCATGCCCGATACAGGCACCGGCCTGCACACGGTCATGCGCCAGGTTATCGCCCAGGAGCTTGACGTGACGCCAACGGACGTGGACATCCGCACCGGCGGCACGCTGGAGATGCCCGAGGACACCGGCGTCGGCGGCAGCCGCGCAACCATCTCCGGCGGTTCGAACGCCGCCCTGGCTGCCCAGGCTCTAAAGGCCGAGCTGGAGCGCCGCGGCGTGGCCATCGGCCAGACAAGCGAGCCCATCACCGTCGAGACCAGGTACCCCGGCGCACACGGCCACCAGATCGCCGTCACCTGCCAGGTGGCCGAGGTCAGCGTCGATCGCGACACCGGCCAGTTCACCATCGACCGTCTCACCTCGGCTCACGACGTCGGCCAGATCATCCATCCGACCCTCCATCAAGGCCAGATCGACGGAGGCATCGCTCATGGCCTGGGCCAGGCCATCATGGAGGACCTGCAGATCGTCGACGGCCGCGTGACCGCCGCCCACCTGGGCGACTACAAAATGCCGGTGATGGGCGACATGCCCAACCTCCAGACCATCCTCGTCACCGGCGCCCACGGTCCAGGCCCCGGCGGCTCCAAAGGCATCGGCGAGACCGCTAACCTCGGCCCCGGCGCCGCCATCGCCAACGCCATCTACGACGCCTGCGGCGTGCGCATAACCTCGCTGCCGATCACCGCCGAAAAGGTCTACGAGGCCCTGAGGACGAAGCGCTAACGGCTCTCTAGCCCCATCCAGAATCTGGCCATGTCGATGGCTCGGCAGAACCAGACGCCGGGGCGCTGGCGGACGTGCGCCAGGAACTGGTCGAGCAGGTTGGCCATGGCCGGCTTGCCGGAGACGTGGCTGTGGAAGGCGTAGCACATCTTGATGGGCTGGCGGGCTGATTCCTCGTACAGGACGTCGAAGGTGGTCGTGAGCGTTTCGAGGCCCAGGGGGATGCCCATGCGTTCCAGGTCGTTGTCGGTGTAGCCGGGCGCGACGTAGCCGACCGACACGATCTTGTGGCCGTTGACGTCGATCACGTAGGGGATGTCGGAGTCGGAGTAGTCGGCCGTCCACAGGAAGCCGGCTTCGGCGCACAGGTCCAGCGTGTTGGGCGTGGGCCGCGGGCCTTGGGACATGTAGCCGAGCACTGGCTCGCCGGTGAGCGCCTGCAGCACGGCCACGGCGCGGCGCAGGGCCTCGCCTTCCTCTTCGCGCGTCTTGTACGTGGTCGGGTGAACGGCCTGGTCCCATTGGTGGGTAGCCAGCTCGTGGCCGCGGCGTTTGGCCTCCTTCACCGTTTCGGGGAACAGCTCGCACACTAAGCCGCTGACGACCAGCGAGGCTTTGACGTCGTGCTTGTCCAGCACGTCCATGAGGCGCCAGAAGCCGAAGCGCGCGCCGTATTCGCGCACGCCCAGCGCCAGGTAATCGAAGGTGTGCGCGGCGCCGGCCGGCATCGGCCGGATGGGCCGCGGCGTGGACTCCCACTCGTGCAGCATGATGAGCTGCACGGCCATCCGCGCTCCGCCAGGCCAGGCCCCGAAGCCCGACGGCCGCCGCGGAGTCTGGGGCCGGTAATTCCATTGGTAGGCGCCCTCCATGTCTTCCAGCGTCACGCGAAATGCTCCTCGACGAGCTGCGCCGTCTGGTCGGGCAGCTCCAGGTGCGGCGAGTGGCCGGCGCCATCCAGGACTTCGAGCCTGGCGTTGGGCAGCCCCTCGGCGTAGGCGTGGGCGTGCGTCAGCGGCACCATGTGGTCCTCCCGGCCCCACAACACCAGCGAAGGGCAGGCGATGCGCCCAAGCCGGCCCCGCAGCTTGCGGTCGTACAGATACGGTGGGTGCCAGCCGATGCGGCCGGCGAAGGTCAGCGCCTTGTAGCGCAGCATCTCGTCCTCCACGCTGGCGCGCATGTCGGGGAACAGCTCGCGAGCAGCCGGCACGTCCGGCCCGGCGAACAGCAGGTTGCGCACGTCGGCGTGGTTGCCGCCGTCGCGGCTGAGCGACAGCATGAATAGGTCGGCGATGGACGAGCCCGGAACGTGCAGGCCGGTGGCGCCGATGAGCGCCAGCCTCTGCACCCGTTCCGGATGGCGCACCGCGAATTCGGCCGCGATCCAGCCGCCGAAGCACGTGCCTGCCAGCAGGAACTGCTGCAGGCCCATCGCATCTACCAGCTCGAGGTAGTGGAACACGGCGTCCTCGACGGTATCCATGTCGTTCATGCCGCTGCTGCCGGCGCAGCCCGGATGCGCCGGCGCAATCACCCGGAAGCGTTGTTGCAGCCGCTGGTGGAACGGCTGCCAGCCTGGCACGGCGCCATGCACGTCGGCAAAGCCGTGCAGGTACAGCAGCGGCGGGCCCTCGCCAGCCTCCAGCACGTCCACCTGGCGCCCACCCACCTCCAGGGTCATACCAGCGCCTCAGCGTCGGCGAGTTGCGGATAGTGCTTGGCGAACAGATCCATCGACTCCGCGCGGAGCTGAGGCGCCACTTCGGTGGCGAACAGGCGCTGGCTCTTGTTGGTCAGCTCGCGCGACAGGTTGCCGATGTGGAATTGGATCAGGAACAGGCCCAGGTGCGCTTCGTCGGTGTACGACCACAGCCGCCTTCGGACCGTCTCCGGGCTGCCGACGATGATCGAGCCCATCTGCTCGATCTCCTCC
>DAIUFO010000263.1:0-5780 GCA_036844545.1 Chloroflexota bacterium | reverse complement strand
GTTCAGGGTTACCTGTAGACTTGCAAAAAACTAAGAGGAGACCTCTATTAGCAAAGTAACCCTGATAAATGACAAAATTCGCGCGCGTGAGGTGTCGGTCATCGACCAAACAGGTGCCTCGCTCGGCGTTCTCTCCCTCCGCGACGCCCTCGAAGCAGCCGCGTCGCGAGGACTCGACCTCGTCGAGGTCAACCCCACCGCCAATCCCCCTGTCTGCAAGCTGCTCGACTACGGACGCTTCCAGTTCGAGCAGAGCAAGAGGCAGCGCGAGGCCAGCAAGGCTCAGAAGACATTTGTTCTCAAAGAGGTCCGCTTCCGCCCCAATGTCGGCGAGCACGACGTCGAGACCAAGATGAAGAACATCCGCGAGTTCCTCAACGACGGGGACAAGGTCAAGGTGGTCGTCCGCCTCCGCGGCCGTGAGCTGGCCCATCCCGAGCGAGCCGGCATGCTGCTGGACACGATCGCCGAGCTGCTCAAGCCCCACACCGTCGAGCGACCCTCCCAAGCCGACATGCGCACCCGGACGATGATCGTGTCCCCGGCCAAGGGAGCCGTGAAAGCCGCGACCTAGTGGGTCACTTCTCATCAACGTAACAGTTAACAGCCGCCGGGGGTGTCTCGGGGCTGGCAACGGGCCGCCCGGCGCCAACAGGTGCGTATGAGGTGCGCATGAGGGCCGGCATCGCTTGACGGAAGTTGCCCGCGTGACCACAACACTTATGGCCATATGAAGTGACCCACTAGAAGTTACTAGCCGCCCGAGGCGCGGCCGAAATCGTCCGCCAACCGCACGATGTCGTCCTCGCCCAGATAGTCGCCCCGCTGCACCTCGATGAACACGAGCCGGCTGTCGCCAGGGTTCGCGATACGGTGCGCCGCGCCGACAGCCACATCGACGGTATCGCCCTGCGCCAGGGACCGATCCTGCCCGTCGAGCGTGACGATCGCCTGCCCCTGTACGACAACCCAGTGCTCCGATCGGTGCGCGTGCTTCTGGTAACTGAGCCGCTTCCCGGGTAACACCTCGATGTGCTTGACCTGGTAGCCGTCCCCATGGTCCAGGACCGTATAGCTGCCCCACGGGCGCTCGTCATGATCGGACATCTCCAGGCCACTATAGCGGCCAACGGTGATAGAGTGGTCGCCAAGGTGATGATGCATGGCTGATCTGGCCGCCCAGGCGACGGTGCTGAGGAGCTTGCATAGGCCGGGCGAGCCACTGCTGCTGGCGAATGTGTGGGACGTGGCTTCGGCCAAAATGATCGAGGAGCTCGGCTACAGCGCTGTGGCGACGTCGAGCTCAGCGGTGGCGCACACGTTTGGCGAGCTGGACACCGACGTCATGCCGCTGGAGGTCGCCTTTGGGGTCGTCGAGCGCGTCGCTAAGGCGGTCAGCCTGCCGGTGACGGCCGACCTGGAGTCAGGCTATCAGTTGCCGGCGGACGAATTCGTTCGGCGCGTGCTGGCGGCGGGCGCCGTCGGCTTCAACTTGGAGGACAGCGACCACCATGGATCGGGTGTGCTGGTCGACCTGGAGAAGCAGACCGAACGCATTGCCGCGGTGCGAGCCGCCGGACGGAGTGCCGGCGTGGATGTGGTCATCAACGCACGCGTGGACGTCTACGTCCGGCATGTCGGCGACGCTGACCAGCAGTTGAAGGAGGGCGTGCGCCGCGGCCGGGCCTACCTGGCGGCCGGCGCGGACTGCGTCTATCCCATCATGATCGCGGACGAGCACGCCATCGGGGCCTTCGTCGAGGGCATCGGCGGCGCCGTCAACGTCAACATGCGGGGTGGCACGCCGCCGCTGGACGTGCTGCGCCGGCTCAACGTGGCCCGGGTGAGCCTCGGCGGCGGGCTCTTCCGCATCGCCATGACCGCCGCCAAACAAGCTGCCGAAGCGCTCCGCGCCGGCACACTCTTCGCCTCATAGGAGGAGTCAAAATGGCCATCAAGCTCAACCACACCATCGTCCCCGCCAAGGACAAGGAAGCCTCGGCGCGCTTCTTCGCCGGCATCTTCGGGTTGTCGTACGAGGGTGCCCGCGGCCACTTCGCGCCGGTGCGCATCAACGACGACCTGACGCTCGACTTCGACGATTGGGACGAGTTCGAGCACCATCACTACGCCTTCCTGATCGGCGAGGACGAGTTCGATGCCATCTACGGCCGGGTGAAAGCGGCCGGCATCGCGTATGGCAGCGACCCGCGCTCGCAGGACAACATGCAGATCAACACCCGCCGCGGCGGTCGCGGCTTCTACTTCCACGACCCGAACGGCCACAGCCTGGAAGTCTTGACCCACGCCTGATGATTGAGCTGGCCGAAGAGCGCCGCGTCTACACCGGCTGCGCGCACGATTGCGGCGGCAAGTGCCTGCTCGTGGCCCACGTGGTCGACGGCCGCGTGGTGAAGATCACCGCCGACGAACGGGCCATGCGGCAATTCCACATCGAACCCTGCGTCCGCGGCCTGACGTACGAGCAGCGGGTCCACCACCCGGACCGGCTGCTGAAGCCGCTGATTCGCAAAGGCCCGCGCGGAACCGCCGACTTCCGCGAGGCGTCTTGGGACGAGGCGCTGGGCCTCGTCGCTGAGCGGCTGCACGAGGTCCGCGAGGAGCACGGCCCCGGGGGCCTGCTGTGCATGGGTCGGAGCGGCTCGTTGGGCGCATCGCTGCACGAGACCAAGCTTACGGCGCAGCGCTTCTTCAACCTGTGCGGCGGGTTCCTTGGCTTGACCGGCAACTACAGCAACGGCGCGGCGGGGCCGGCCAGCGTCTTCACCTACGGCACCGAGAAGACCGGCAACAGCCGGACGGACTGGTTCCGGTCCAAGCTGCTCCTGCTGTGGGGCTGGGACCCGCTGGTCACCGTGCTGGGGTCGCACACTTCCTGGGCGCTGCGCGAGGCCAAGCATCGCGGCATCCCCATTGTCGTGGTCGATCCGCGTAGGTCGCCCACCGCGGCCATGGCTGAGCATTGGATTCCCATCCGGCCGGGCTCGGACGTTGCCCTGCTGAACACTATGGCCTACGAGCTCGTCATCAGCGGCTGGCACGACGAGGACTTCCTGAGGGCGAACACCACCGGCTGGGAAGCCTACCGAGCCTATATCCTGGGCGAGGACGACGGCGTCGCCAAGACACCGGAATGGCAGGAGGACATCACCGGGGTCCCGGCCGAAACCGCGCGCTGGCTGGCGCGCGAGTACGGCACCCGCCGCCCGGCGGCGCTGATGCCGGGCTGGGGCCCGCAGCGCACTCGCCAGGGCGAGCAGTTCCATCGGGCGGCGGCCGCGCTGGCCTGCTTTGCCGGCTACGTGGGGGTGCCCGGCGGCGGCGCGGCCGGCATCAACCGCGGACCTGGTCCCGGCTCCGAGGCCGGGCTGCCCGTCCCGTCCAACCCCTACAAGGAGACTGTCCCCATCTACCGCTGGGTCGACCGTGTGCTGGAGGGCGCAGCGGCCGGCTACCCGGCTCAGCCGAAGGCGATGCACGTGGTTGGCGGCAATCCCCTGGGCCAGCACCCGGCCACCCACAAGACGGCGCGAGCGCTGGAGGCGCTGGATTTCCTGGTGGTGAACGAACAGTTCATGACGCCCACGGCCCGTTATGCTGACGTAGTGCTGCCGGTAACCACCTTCCTGGAGCGCAACGACATCCTCAAGCCGTACGACAGCATCGGCTGCTTCTACCTTTATCAGCAGCAGGCCATCCCGCCCCAGGGCCAGACCCGCAACGACTACGACATCTTCGCCGAGCTGGCGGAGCGGGCTGGCATCGATCGCTCGGCCTACACGGAGGACCGCGACGAGGACGCCTGGCTGCGCTGGATCGCCGCCAAGGCCGGCATCCCCGACTACGACGCATTCCGCGAGGCCGGCCTGCACTGGACGGTCGAGCCGGGCGACGAGGACCCCGAGGGCGCCGAGCCGTTCGTGGCCTTCCGCGAGCAGGTCGAAAACGGCAAGCCGTTCCCGACGCCCTCAGGCAAGATCGAGCTGTACAGTGAGCGGCTGGCCCAACGACATGATCCGCTGGTGCCGCCCATCCCACGCTACCTCGACCTGGCCGAAGGCCCGACCGATCCGCTGCGCAGCCGCTTCCCGCTGCAGCTGCTCTCGCCCAAGCACAAGAACCGCATCAACTCCACCCTGGACAACGTCTTCGACGACGAGCAGGCCGTCAGCCTGCACCCGGACGACATCGCCAGCCGCGACCTGCACGCCGGCCAGACCGTGCGCGTCTGGAACGACCGCGGCGAAGTGCTGGTCCCGCTGCGGAGCAGCGACAACCTCTTGCCCGGCGTGGCCATGCTGCCCTCGGGCGCCTGGACCACCTGGGATGCCAACGGTGTCGAGGTCCGCGGCTGCGCCAACGCCCTTACCAGCGACGAGGGCACTGCCTGGGGCCGCTCCTCCATCCAGCAGACGGTGTTGGTCGAGGTTAGCGGACCGTAAACTCGGCGCGAAGCACCCGCTCGGCGATGTCCGCCCGGATGCCTTCGGCCTCCGCCAGTGGCATCAGCTCCGCCACGACCGATGCGAAATCCTCGTTCAAGTAGCGCTGGTAGCGATCCTCGGGCTCGGGCAATCCCCAGCGCCCTGGCAACCAAGGTTGTGTAGTTGAGCACCTCGACTTGGCCCGCGGCATAGCGCGCCAGCTCGCGGTGGCAGGAGTGGTACACGCTCACGAGCGCGCCGGCGCCCAGCACCCGGGCCTCCGCCACCTGGCTTTCGATGAGCTGCCGAAACCGCGGCCGGCTCAAGCCGCTGACCCGCTGCGCCGAACAGTGCGCGCCCAACTGTAAGTAGTCCGACAGCTCCACAACCTCGATCCCCGGGATCATGCCCAACAGCTGGCGAGCAAAGGCCGTCTCGCGGTCGCTGTCCTCCGAGCCATAGTGGGCGTGCAGCGCGCACTTCAGCGGCACCGGCTGCTGCCACTCCACTTTGGCGAGCAGGGTCGCGAGGAACTCCGTGAAGTGCACCACCTCGTACGGCAGCACGCCCAGGTTGGGCACCATCTCGTGCAGGCGTTCCTCGCAGGACGGGCACCAGTTCACCAGCGTGCTCGGCTGGAAGGCCTCGAAGCCCTGCTGGGAGCGGTCGAACATGCGCTGGCCGGCATCCAGGTTGCCTTCGCGGCGGTGGGAAATGCCGCAGCAGAACGCCGGGCCGCCCACCGCCAGGTAGTCCACGCCTAGCGAGTCCAGCAGCAAGGTCAGCGTCTGGACCAGGTGCAGCGTCTTGAGGATGTTGCAGCCGAGATAGATCAGGTTCTCAGTTGCCCGCGGGCTGTCCGGCATCTTCAGCAGCCAGCGCCGTTCGTCGTCGGCGACCAGGACCTTCTCGAGCATGGTGATAGCCCGGTAGTAGTCACCCAACCCAGTGGCGCTCATGTTGCCCGTATTCTGACGTATTGCGAGCCGTGGCGTACAGTGGAGGCGGTATGAGTCGTTTCAACAACCTGCGGGATTTCATTGGTGAGGTCGAGAAGCTCGGCGAGTTGAAGACGGTGCTTGGCGCCGACGCCAACCTGGAGATCGGTGGAATCACGGAGCTGGCGCAGCATCGCCGCAACGGGCCGGCGGTGCTGTTCGACGATATCCCCGGTTATGAGCCCGGCCGGCGCGTGTTCGTAAACAGCATCGGCTCGGCCAGCCGCTCTGCCCTGGTCCTGGGCCTGCCGACCGGCATGAGCTACAAGACCCTCTTGCCGCTGTGGCGCGAGCGCTCGAAGGCCCTGGTCCCTATCCCGCCGCGCTACGTCACCGA
>DAIUFO010000262.1:0-5781 GCA_036844545.1 Chloroflexota bacterium | reverse complement strand
CGAATAACCTCCGAAATAGGCCAGCTCGATGGTCGTGCGCTGTTCGCGCGGCAACGAGCTCAGCGCCTGACCGATACGCTGGCGTTCGAGATCGGCCGCTACCTCGCCCCACACATCGGGCCGCTGCACCGTGTCCTCCGCCAGCTCGAGTTGGATGTCCAGCCGCTGCTTGGATTTCAGCCGGCGCAGCTTGTCTATGGCTTGGTTATGCACGATGGATAGGACCCAGTTGCGCACGCTTCCTCGTTCCAGACTGTAGCTGGCCGCGTTGCGCCAGACGCTGAAGAACGCTTCCTGGACAACTTCCTCGGCAGTGCCGGGATCGCCCACCATACGTAGCGTGAGCCCGTACGCCTGGCCACCGTACAGGTCGTACAGCTTCGCCAGGGCGTCCGGATCGCGCTGGTCAGCAACAGCGGACAGCAGCTCCAAATCGGGCTGCTGTCCCGTTGCACCGGCGTCCGCCACGAGCGACGTGTCAGGCTCTCCTCGGCAGCCACAGCGCGATGCCGGCCAGGACCGCACAGCTGCCGGCAAACCGGTCGTACGCTGACGATTTCATAGCAACTTCTGTACGTTTCTAAGTGCTGCTCGGTTCAGCGCCATTAAACACTAATGCACTGTCCTCCCAATGGTGGTTATGTACCCTGCGTATCCTGTTGCAAGGCGAACAAGCGAGACCGCGGGAGCAGCCAGCGTGGCCTGATGGATTCGTCCACTGACAAGGCCTAGCGGCCGGCACAACCAGCGGGTCACAACGGAGGTCAGTCGTCGCAGCCCCTCGCTTGACTGGCTTTGAGCTGCCCCTGGCTCGCCCTCTTGAGCCCTAACTCCTACTCGACAGGACCTGGACGCCATCGCCGCTCAGGTCTCTCAAAGCAGCCTTACGCCCGCTGAGGACCATGGCGATAGCTTCGCCAGGGCCCTCGACCAGGGGCCCGGACCCACGTTCCCAGCTCACGTCGGGGGCGTGCAACCTGAGTCCTTCCGCCCGTTTATCGGAGCCCCAGCCGGCGAGAGTCGGGAGCAGATCCAGGACTGTCACCAGACGTTCCCGCGGAATTTCGCGAGGCTGCCCGAGCGGTCGTCGTACATCCTGGTGGTGAACCATGTTGTCGGCAAGCTGGCGGCCCGGCGGGAATATCCTCCCCCTCAGGCCGGTGAGCAGCTGCTGCTTGCGCCCGCGATCGAGTGCACGCTGGAGCAGGTCCACTAGCTGGGCAGGCTTGCGACGTGAAGCGAACTCGACCGATCCGACGGCCGAGACCTTGTCGATGTCGAAGCCATAGCGCACCGCCTGGAGCAGGAGCTTGCTGATCGGAGCGGTGTAGCCTAAGGCCATGTGACCGGCCACCTCGCGCACCCGCCAGCCCTCGCACAGGCTGGGCTGCTGCCACTGCTCGTCGGACAGCCCGCGCATGAAGGCAATCAGATCCTGCAGCTCGTCCAGCCACAGCTGCTCGATATGCGAAAGCGCCGCCATAAGCGTTCGGCAATACTAACGTCCGCGGGGGACACTGAGTGCCCGGCTTTCCCGCGGCTGCCTATCACTCCTTTCGGGAAACGCCGACCTCGCCGTTTGCGAGACCCCTATTGCCCCCTGACAAGACCGGCATGATCATACCCGCGGATTGCATCTGACTAGCCTCGAATGACGTTGTGGACAGCCTCGACGCTGGGCTGGCCAGGGTCCAGGCCGATCTCCTGCATGATGGGCATGAGCGTCTGGCCGAACTTCTGGAAGGCTTCTTCAGACTCCCAGATATCGACGACCTTGAGCTTGTCGCCAGTACCGCAGCAGACGTGGTGAATCCGTCCGGCCGGCTTGCCGGCACCTGCTGCATCCAGCCGGCGAATCGCTTCGTCGTACTGGCTGGCAGTCATGGACGCCGGGCTGAAGGTAAAGCAAAGGGCCATGTGTCGTACTCCTGTGCGAAATAGGTAGTCGTTCCACCCGACCAGTACGCAACGTAGCACGATTCAGATCAGGATGAACGCAGCGTCAACGGCATCCGGCAAGCCCAAGCACCTTACGCCGCGGCGTGACTGCCGCTCGCGTGATGCCAGGCGGCCAGGAACGGGGATTTGTTCAGGCCCGCCCGCAAGCAGCGGTGAACTGGCACGAGTTCAAATGCGTACTCTTAGACAACTTCTATCAGGGGGGTCGATTCATGCCTGCTTACGTCGTGCTTGGGAATTTCACAGACCAGGGTATTCGCAACATCCGCAATCTGAGGCAGTTGCGAGACGCCGCCGAAGGTTGGACGGCCGCCAAGGGCGGTCGCGTCATCGCCAACTACACCACTTTTGGCCAGTACGACTTTGTGTTCGTCGCCGAGCTGCCAGGCGATGAAGTGGCGCTGGAGGCGGCCCTGACCTTCGGGAGTCAGGGCGATGTCCGCACCCAGATCCTCAAGGCTTTCGAAGAGGACGCGGTCATCGCCATCGCCGAGCGGCTGCCCTAGCCGGGGCTCACACGTCCAAAGGGGCGGCACCCCTGAGGAGTGCCGCCCCTTTGGGGATTCGCCGGTAGTGCCGGCTTACATTGCTCCGGCTGTCATGGCCGGCCGGCTCTTCTGCTCGACGTAAGCCCAGCCGGCGATCGCTGCTGGGACGCCACTGGCGGCGTGCAGCAAGATGTCCCAGCCGCCCAGGGGCACGATGCCCAGGAACGGCTGCGGCAATAAGCCCGCGATCACCAGAATGGCGAACAGCACGGTCATCGCGCGCGGCTGTACTCCACCGCGCGGTTGGCGAAGTAGGCGGCGATGCCAACCAGGCCGATGACGACCAAGTGGGCGAGGTTATGACGACATTGACGGGGAAGATCTCCAGTGGGAGCACAGATGGGTGGGAACGAGGACAAGGTGCAGGCATGCGCTGCCGAGCATCAGCAGCACGGTTGCCTTTGTCCAGGGCGAGACAGCCAAGTAGCGAGCCTCTAATGAGCGCGCCAGCGGAATACCAGCCTGACACCCGGTGTGGACCAGGGCAAGAACCAGCATTTATCGCGACGGGCAGATACAGCAACGCGCTGAGCCCCAGGCCGTGATCCATCGACTGCTGATACGACGAGAGCGTGCCCTTTAGATCAGAGAGTCGCACGTCCTTTGCCGACCATTGGAGAGGAAACCATCCTTCGGCCAGTGAACCAACCACCAGGGAGGTTGCGTAAGAGGAGGCAGGCCGCTGAGTGCGGCCGAAATCGATAGGAGGTTCCCCTTCATGCACAACCTTTCTCGCCGGCGGTTCCTGGGTTGGACGTCGGTCGGAGCCGTGGGCGCGGGCCTGCTGGCGCTCGCGCCACGGCTGGCAACCCGGAGCACCGATCCAAGGGTGGCCAGCGTTACTTCTGCGTCCGGCGCGGTGGAAACGGCCGGTGCGGCGGCGGCACCGCCGACCGCTGAGCCCATCGTGGCGTACGCGCACAATCCTGCAAGTGGCCAGCTGTCGCTCATGATCGGCACAACTGAGGTGACCGTGCACGATCCCGACTTGGTGGCCCGTCTGCGCCAGCTCGCTTCGGGGGCGAGGTAGGCCATGTCTTCACATCGCGAGGCCCCCGAGATCTCCAAGGATCCGGTGGCGGACAGCACCGACCTGTACGCCTTCGTCAGCCCGGACAAACCGGACACGGTGACCATCATCGCCAACTACATCCCGCTCGAGGACCCGGCCGGCGGGCCGAACTTCTTCCGCTTCGGCGACGACGTGCTGTACGAGATCCACATTTCCAACCGTGGCGACGCCATGTCCGACATCACCTATCAATTCCGGTTCAGCACGCAGATCACCAACCCCAACACGTTCCTCTACAACACCGGCCCGATCGGCTCGCTGACGGACAAGAACTGGAATATGCGCCAGAGCTGCACGGTGACGAAAGTGCTGCGCGGCGGCCCGTCGATGGTCATCGGCAGCAACATCCCCTGCCCGCCCTGCAACATCGGGCCCCGCTCCACGCCGAACTACGCCGCCTTGGCGCAGGCGGCGGTGGTACCCTTACCCGGCGGCGAGGTGGTCTTTGCCGGCCAGCGGGCGGACGGCTTTTACGTCGATCTGGGGTCGATCTTCGATCTGGGCGACCTGCGCCCGTTCCAAAACCTGCACCTGATCCCAACCGCTGCCGCCGTTGGCTCCAACTCGGTGCACAACTTCAACGTGCACAGCATTGCCATCCAGATCCCCAAATTCGCGCTCACCCCTGATGGCTCCATGCCCGCGGATCCGGCCAGCTCCAAGTCGGTCATCGGCGTGTGGACCTCGGCCAGCCGGCAGAAGGTCCAGGTGGCTTCGGGGGCAACGGGGACCGCGGCCGGCCCGTTCACGCAGGTCTCGCGTCTCGGCAACCCCCTGATCAACGAGGTGGTGGTGCCGATGAGCAAGAAGGACCTGTGGAACACCACCACGCCCGATCAGGATTCGCAGTTCGCCGACGCTGGCTTGCATCCAGAGCTGGCGGCGCTGATGCCGATCCTCTACCCGGACGCGTTCCCGAACCTCAAGGCTTTGAGCGCTCCGAGGCAGGACCTAGCCGCCATCTTATTCACCGGCATTCCGTCCGGCATCGTGCCCAATTTCCAGAATTTCACCGGCAAGACCCTCGCCGACATGCTGCGGCTGAATATGGCCATCCCGCCGGCAGCCAGTCTGAACAACCTCGGCGTCGTGGGGGGTGACCTGGCGGGCTTCCCCAATGGCCGGCGCGTTCAGGACGACGTCGTGAGCATCGAGCTGAGGGCTATCGCCGGTGTGACCTATCCGCTCATCGACAAGACCTTCACCCCGGATGCCGCGGCATCCAAAGTGGGCACGGGCCTGGACGGCAAGGACAACAATTTCCTGTCCAATTTCCCCTACCTGGGGGTGCCCTACGACGGCTACGGCACGGGCAGCCTGGCCCGGATGTAAGGCCGAGCCATGTTCGTATTGGACGTCGGTCAGGACGCCGGAGCGCTGGTGGTGTACACGCCACCAGCGCTCAAGGACGAGGAGGTGGAGATCAGCTTTGACGACGGCGGCCCGCCGCACAAAGTGCACACCGGGGTGGTCCAGCGCAGCATCAACGGCCGGCCGGTGTGCACCGCGGTATTCCCCTCGCTGCGAGCTGGCTTATACACCCTATGGCGGCCCGCGCCGCCGCCACAGCCTGGCTTTGTGGTGAGCCCAGGCACGATCACGGAGCTCGACTGGCGGTAAAGTGGCAGCAACCGCACGGCCATAGCGCGCGCTGTAGCAGGCCCGCCGCCGCCGCTGTCGTCCACCACCCAGTCGTCGTCGGTGCCACCACCACCATCATCATCACCACTCAGAGAGACCACGACGACGACCACCACCACCATGCGCAGCACGCCTAGGCCAGATAACAACAACGGCCGCTGTCACCGCCGCTGTGGCTTAATGGACGTCTTGGCCGCGCTCTAGCACCACGAATTGGGTGCGGCTCTTCTGGAGTGACGCTTCGGGGCGCTCGCGACGCCTGCCCGAGCCGCTGACTTTAGTCTGAGCGGCGTCCCCGAATCAGCTTCCGCGTATTGATGGGCTTGATGTTTTCGTTTCTCTATCTGCTAGCGATACGCTGGCAGATAGGAGGGAAGGTGGATGGCTGATCGACAGACGCCAGGACCACGGCTCGTGCGCGGCTCGGTAGTGACCCATCGACGCCGCTGCGGGAAACCGAACTGCCGCTGCGTAGATGGGGAGAGGTTGCATGAAGCGACGGTGCTCAGCTACTCCGAAGGAGGTCGGACCCGCTTCGTCATGCTGCCCGCCGCCGAGGTG
>DAIUFO010000261.1:815-5815 GCA_036844545.1 Chloroflexota bacterium | reverse complement strand
CCCAGATGATACGGCTTTAACATTCGTTGTAGTACTAGGTGAGGGCACCTACGTCAGGAGCGCGTCGACCCGGGATGCCACGTTGGTTAGTTCCGCCAGGCGCTGGCGGCTCGAGGCAAGCCGCTGCTCCGCGGCCACGATTGCTTCCCGGACGCGGGCCGGAGCGGTGCCTCCGGGAACGTTCCGGGCGGAGGCCGAGGCGGACGCGGTGAGGACTGCCAGCGCATCCTCCTGAAAGAGCTCCGAGTGCTGCCGGAGGTGATCGAGCGTGACATCCGGCAGCTGCTGTCCGCGGGCGAGGCAGGCCGCGACCAGCTCGCCGACGACCCGATGGGCATCGCGGAAGGGCGTGCCCTTGCGGACCAGGTAGTCGGCCAGGTCCGTGGCGGTGGTGTAATCCTGGGCGGCGGCGAGCGCCATGCGAGCGGTGTCGAAGCGCAGCGTCTCGATCATGCCGGCGGAGGCGGCCAGGCAATCCGCCAGCGTGGCGGCGGCGTCGAACAGCGGCTCCTTGTCCTCTTGGAGGTCCTTGTTGTACGCCAGCGGCAAGCCCTTGAGCACCGCCAGCAGGCTTACCAGGTGGCCGAGCAGCCGTCCGCTCTTGCCGCGGACGAGCTCGGCAAAGTCCGGGTTCTTTTTCTGCGGCATCATGCTGCTGCCGGTGGCCCAGCCGTCGTCCAGCTCGACGTAGTGGAACTCGGCCGATGACCACAGCACCAGCTCCTCCGCCAGCCGTGACAAATGCACGCCGCACAGGGCAGCACTCGACAGGAATTCCACCACGAAGTCGCGGTCCGAAACGGCGTCGACGCTGTTGGCTGACACGGCCGCGAAGCCCAGCTGATCGGCCACGAACTGGCGGTCGATGGGATAGGGCACGCCCGCCAGGGCGCCGGACCCGAGCGGCAGCACGTTTACCCGCGTGAAACCATCGGCCAGCCGCTCGAAGTCGCGCTGCAGCATCTCCACGTAGGCCAGTAGGTGATGTCCCAACGACACCGGCTGGGCACGTTGGAGGTGCGTGTAGCCGGGCAGCAAGGTGTCTACATGCTCAACAGCGCGCTTCAGCAGCGCCTGCTGGAGGGTGAGGATCGCCCCGCCGGTATCGGCGATGGCCTGACGGACAAACAGCCTGAGGTCCAGCGCCACCTGGTCGTTACGGCTGCGGGCCGTGTGCAGGCTGCGCCCAGCTTCGCCCAGCGCCGCCTCGATGTTCAGGTGCACGTCCTCGCGCTCGAGCGACCACTCGAACCGCCCAGCCTCGATCTCGGCCAGCACACGCTTCAACCCGGCCTCAATCTCCTGCTGGACCTTCTCGCCGATGATCTCCTGCTTGGCCAGCATGCGCGAATGGGCAATCGAGCCGGCGACGTCGAAGCGATAGAGCCGCCAATCGAAAGGCGCCGACGCCCCGAAGCGCTGCGCCAGCGGCGCCGTTTCCTTGGCGAAACGCCCGCCCCAGGCGCTGGGATTAGCCATTGCGGCTAGCATAACGGCCATGTCTCCTGACTCGGACGCGCTGGTGGTCGATCGCAGCCTGAGCCTGGAGCCCGGCCAGACCTACAACGGCCTCCGGATCACCGCTTCGGGAGTAACCGTTGATGGACGCGGCGCGGTCATCCTTGGCAATGGCGATCGAGCGCAAGGCATCGGCGTGCTGGCGCAGGGCGTCGACGGCGTGACCTTGCGCAACCTCAGCGTGCGCGGCTTCGAGACGGGCCTGCGCCTCGAGCGCGGCCACGGCTGGATCGTCGAGAATTGCGACTTCTCCGATAACTTCCACGACCCCGATTTCGGCTGGGGGGCCAACGGCGAGCGGGGCGGAATCGTGCTCGTGAAGATGGCCGAGTGTGTGCTCCGAAAGAACCGTGCCAACCGCGTGTGGGATGGTTGTGCCCTGCTTGGCTGCGAGCGCATGGAGCTGCTGGGGAACGACTTTTCCTATGCCTCCAACACGTGCTTGAGGCTGTGGCAGTCTTCGCGCAACCTCGTTGAAGGAAACAACCTGAGCCACGGCATCCGCATCTCGCCCGGCGAAGTCCACGCTCGCGACTCGGCCGGCGTGCTGGTCGAGCACGCCTCAAATGAGAACCGCTTCCTGCACAACGACGCCACGTACAGCGGGGATGGCTTCTTCATCCGCCTGCTGAATTCCCTACCAAGCTTCGACAATTACCTGGAAGGTAACGACGCCTCGTTCGCCAACAACAACTGCTTCGAGGCCTGGGCGCCGAAAACGACGTACGTCGCCAACCGCGCCAACCACGGCAGCTATGGGTTTTGGCTGGGTGGCTCGACGCGGACCATTCTCATTGAAAACGAGGCTGCGTACAACGGCGACTCAGCTGGCCACCACAACGCGCCTGAGCCGGGCCTGGGGCACTGCGGCATCGTTTTCACCGGCGCGCCATCGGAAGCGGGGGCGCTGCGGCGCAACCACTGCCACCATAACAACGGCGCCGGCATCGCCATCCGTGGCCGGCCGGACGCTCCAGCCCCAGGGTGGGCGCTGGAAAACAACCGGCTGGAGCACAATCGCTGGGGCATGGTCCTCGAGGCGGTCTCCAGTGTCGATCTGGAGGAGAACCAGTTCGCCGGCAACCTCGAAGGGGACGTCCTCGAACGCTGAACGTCTACATCCCTTGGACTGCCTCGATTACTCGGTCTACGTCAGCCTCGGTGTGGGCGGCGGACAAGAACATGGCCTCGAACTGTGAGGGCGCCAGGTAAATGCCGCGCTCCAGCATGTGGTGGAAGAAGCCTGCGTAGCGGGCCGTGTCGGAGCGCTTGGCGTCCTCGTAGTTGCGTACCGGGCCAGGCTGGCAGAACAGCGTCATGAGCGAGGCGGCGCGGTTGAGGCAGCCCAGCGGGGCGAGGCCCGTCGCCAGACGCGCGCTCAGCGACTCGAGGCGCTCGTAGAAGCCGGGCTGGCGCAGCTCCTTCAGGGTGGCGATACCGGCCGCCATGGCCACTGGGTTGCCGGACAATGTGCCGGCCTGGTAAACGGGACCGACCGGAGCCATGTGCTCCATCAGCTCGCGTGAGCCGCCATAGGCGCCGACCGGCATGCCGCCGCCGACGATCTTGCCTAGGCAGGTGAGGTCCGGCAGGACGCCGTAGACCTGCTGGGCGCCTCCGTATGACAGCCGGAAGCCGGTGATCACCTCGTCGAAGATGAGGAGGGCGCCAGCGCGTTTGGTCAGCCGCCTGAGCCCGGCCAGAAAGCCATCCTGGGCGCCAGGCTCCCTCACCCTCGCCCTCTCCCGTTGTGACGGGAGAGGGAATATTGGGAGCACTACGCCCATATTGGCCGCGACGGGTTCGACGATGACGGCCGCGATCTGGCCGGGGTTCTCGCCGAAAGCACGCTCCACCGCCTGGAGGTCGTTGTAGGGCGCCACGATTGTCGCCGCGGCGCTGGCGGCGGGGACGCCGGGGCTGTCCGGATGGCCCATGGTGAGCACGCCGGAGCCCGCGGCGGCCAGCAGATAGTCGGCGTGGCCGTGGTAGCCGCCGGCAAACTTGACGATCTTGTCCCGGCCGGTGGCGCCTCGGGCGAGGCGCAGCGCGCTCATGGTGGCTTCAGTGCCGGAGGACACGAAGCGCACCATCTCGATGGATGGTACGGCCTCGATGACCAGCTCAGCTAGGTCGGCCTCGAGCTCCGTGGGCGCGCCGAAGGTGGTGCCCTTTTCGGCGGCTCGCTTCACGGCCTCAACCACCGCCGGATGGGCGTGGCCGAGGATCAGTGGGCCCCAGGAGCCGACGTAGTCGACGTACTGCCGGCCATCGACGTCCCACAAGTAGGGGCCGGCGCCACGATCGATGGCCGGCGGCGTGCCGCCGACGGCCTTATAGGCCCGCACCGGCGAGTTGACGCCGCCCGGCATGAGCGCCTGCGAGCGGCGGAACAGCTCCTCAGACTTGCTCATGGCCGCTAAGAGGCGGGTTCTTCGCTGCGCTCAGAATGACAAATGAAGGGGCTGCTCAGCTGATGGCGACCTTGAGCATATGGTCGGTAATGGTGATCTTCTTGGCCACGTCCAGACCGGACTTGACGCTGCCGAACAGGTTGTACAGCGGCTTCAGTTTCTGCGTGTCGTCGGCGATGCAGATGAAGAACTGGCTGCCGTTGGTGTTCGGGCCGGAGTTGGCCATAGCTACGCAGCCGTCGGTGTACTGGCCCTTGACCGGCTCGTCCGGGAACTTGTAGCCAGCGCTGCCCGCCCCGGTGCCCTGTGGGTCGCCGCCCTGGATGACGAAGTCGGGCACGACGCGGTGCCATTTGAGGCCGTCGTAGTAACCCTGCTTGGCCAGGAACACGAAGTTGTTGACGGTCTCAGGCGCCAGCGAGGGATCGAGGTCCAGCACAATCTGGCCCTTTTCGGTATCGATCGTGGCCGCGTAGTGGCGGCCGGTGTCAACGGTCATCGGCGGCGGCGAGGAGAAGGTTGGCTTGGCCGACGAAGCGGGCGACGTTGAGGCAGCCGGCTTGGCCGAGGCCAAAGCTGAGGCCGAAGCCGCCGCGGCGGAGGGGCTGGCCGGCGGAGTCGCGGCCGGCGGCGGACTGGCGGAGCTGCAAGCGGCCTGCACGAGGGTCACGACGAACAGTGCCAGCAGCAGCAACGTGATGCCGGAGTAGACGATGCCCCTAGGCTTCTGCATGGGATTCTTGGGAGGCTCGGGCGCCTTGCGGTCCCGGCGTCGAGGTGTGGCGGGTGGTTGCAGTGTGCTCAAAAACTTCCTTCTCGCAGCCAGCGGGCCGCGTCCTTCGCGTGATAGCTGATGATCAGGTCCGCGCCGGCGCGCTTGATGCCGGTCAGGATCTCGTAGACGATGCGCTTTTCCTCGATCCAGCCGTTGGCCGCGGCCGCCTTGACCATGGCGAACTCGCCGGACACGTTGTAGGCCACCAGCGGCAGCTCGAAGCGGGCGCGCGCCGTGGCGATGAGGTCCATGTAGGCCAGCGCCGGCTTGACCATCACCAGGTCGGCACCCTC
>DAIUFO010000261.1:0-805 GCA_036844545.1 Chloroflexota bacterium | reverse complement strand
GGGAGGGTCCATCTGGTAGGTGCGGCGGTCGCCGAACTGTGGCGTGGAATCGGCAGCTTCACGGAAGGGGCCATAGAAGCCGGAGGCGAACTTGGCCGAGTAGGCCACGATCAGCCGGTCCTGGTAGCCGGCGCCATCCAGCGCCTGGCGGATGGCGCCGACCCGGCCATCCATCATGTCCGAGGGTGCCACGACGTCGAAGCCGGCTTCGGCTTGCGACACGGCCGTGGCGGCCAGCAGGTCGAGGGTGCGATCGTTATCCACGCCGCCGTCCTGGATGACGCCGCAGTGGCCGTGGGAGGTGTATTCGCACAGGCAAACGTCGCCGATCAGGACCAGCTCGGGGCAGGCGGCCTTGATGGCCCGCGCGGCGCGCTGGACGATCCCGTCCGGATCGTAGGCGCCGCTGCCCAGGGCGTCCTTGCTCTCAGGCAAGCCGAACAGCAGCACGGCAGGGATGCCCAGTTCGGCGGCGCCTTGGGCCTGCTCAACCGCCAGCTCGACGGTCAGGCGATCGACGCCGGGCATCGACGGGATCGGTTCCGGAGCGGCGATGTTGTGGTCGACGAACAGGGGCAGGATGAGGTCGTCTACGGAGAGGCGGGTTTCCCGCACCATGCGGCGCAAGGTAGCGCTGCCGCGCAGCCGGCGAAGCCGGACGTTAGGGAAGGAGGCACCCTTGGGCGCCTCGGGGGCGCGCGCTTGCTGGCTTGGGATCGAGTCTATGGCCACCGAGCGTCAACTATAGCGAGGGAGGGTACCCTCACCCTCTCCCGCCGCGGCGGGAGAGGGGATAGTTGGGGAT
>DAIUFO010000260.1:0-5820 GCA_036844545.1 Chloroflexota bacterium | reverse complement strand
GGCGGCCGGGCGACGCCAGGACAGCCACTATCGCCAGCGAGAGGCCAGCCAGAAACGCGAAGAAGTCGTAGCCAATGGCCAATCCAAGGACCGCGTACAAGACGTAGGCAAACAGGTGCGGACTGCGCCAGAATCGCGTTGACCGCGAGGCGGCCAGAAGATGAAAGGCGCAGCCGAACAGCGGCAGCCATTCCCAGCCCCGGAGCAGGTTGAGCCCGAACGCCAGGTTGAAATAAATGCTGGTACTGAACAACCCGAGAAAGACCAATGCCAGTGGACGCGAGCCTGATGCTCGGAGCACAAACAGGTAGCCATACAACAGCCCTAGGGTGAATGCAGCGGCGGTGGCGATGGCCGGTGCAGCCAACGTGGACGCGCCCGCGAGCGCCGACAGGTACACCACAAACGCGCCCAGGTTCACGTTGTGGATGTAAAGGTCACCGCCAACCCCGCCATTGGCGCCGTGCTGCAGGAACCAGTATGCTGTCCCGTCACGAACGTAACTGAAGCCGGTAGAGACGGCGCTGAGGGTCTCACCGATCGACAGATGGCACGAGGTCGCGACCAGAGCGGCATAGGGCCTGGATGCGTTATCGATGCAGGTCGGCGAGGACGGCAGCCAATTGAGCGCTTTGCCAGCTATTGCCAGTACGCCGAAAACCAGCACGAGCCCGGCTGCCACCGCCCAATCACACACGCGGGCTCCCGGCAGCGCAAGCCGAAGCGACATCCCCCCGCGCAGCGAATCCAACCGGCCGCCCGCAATCGCGGACTTGAAGCCTAACGACACCTCGTGCTCCGGAGCTTATGGGCCAGCGCGGCCGCGACAGTAGGCCCGATGGGACGGCGGAAGCGGCCAAACAATGACGCTTTCACGGCGAGGTCCTGAGCCTTGGCCAGTGCTTGCCGGCCGGCAGCGAAGCCCCGGCGCGTCAACCAGCTGTCGAGCGGTTGGAGTTCCTTCCAGGAACGATCCCTCCGGGCGCGATAGCGCCCATACGCTGCAAGCGCAATCGAGTAGCGTTGGTAATCCAACCACAGTTGCACGCAATCCGGGGGGAAGATATCCCGGTAGCGGTTACGCATCAGCTCCGCCCCTCGCTCGACGATGTCGAGCGACTGCGCGGCATTGCCTTCCAGGCGGGACGCGTAACCGGTCTCCAGGCGACACCACGCGGCCAGCGGCTCAGGGATGAAGCAGGCGCCGTATTTCATCGCCAGGACCAGATCGATGAATGAGTCCGAATATGATTCGAGTTCCGGGATGGAAGGCCCGACCTCCAGCAGCGCTTCGCGGCGACACACCGCAGTGGTCCCTTTGACCCATGGTCCATATGACCTGAGCGCCCGAAGCGCCCGGTCGGGCGAGAGGAAGCACTCTCTGGATGAAATGACTGGCGAATGCGCCAGTCCGCACTCGCGTCCATGTTGGTCGATGAGTACCGCCAGGCTGGAGCACACGCCCGCCGACGGGTGCTGGGCCAAAAGCCGCATCGAGCGCTCAAAGAGGCCTGGCAAGACTCTGTCGTCGGCGGCGGCGAAATACACGTAGTCGCCACTGGCTTGGGCCAACCCGCGCGCAAAAGAGGCGATGACGCCCTCGTTGCTCTCGTTCCGCAGGAGCTGGATGCAAGCGTCATCCCTCGCCCGCGCCTCCAGAATCTCCACGCTGTCATCCGTTGAAGCGTCGTCCACGATCACCAGCTGGCAGGGCCGGTAGGACTGCTGCAGGATGGCCCCCACCGACTCGGCCAGGAAGCGGCCATGGTTGTAATTGGCCATGACCACGGACAAGGAAGGCCGAGCCATGCTTTCTATGGTTGGTGCCAAGCCCTACGACAGCGCAACCAGATGGACGTCTCCCATGGCACCATCAGGCCGGCCACCACAACCAAGTACGAGGCTGCTGCGCCTGGGGGTCCAAACCGGCTGCCAAACTGCCACACGCACAAGCCGATGATCAGGCTCGACACGATGCTGAGCACCATCACCGGCTCCTGCTTGTGCGCCCGCAGGTAGGCTGATTGGCAAGCCGAGACGTGGAGCGCGACCGCCCCGAGCAGCAAGAGGGCCGCCGGGAGCGGCGGCAACGCCCGACTCGCAAGCGGAGAGCGCGCGACATTGAGCGCCCAAATGAGCAGCCACGCGGCCAGGCTCCCGAGGGTGATGACTCCGAATGATACGGCCAGCACGCGAAAGAACAAGCGGTCCAGCGCGGCAAACTCACGGGCGGCGATGAGCGCGCCGAAGCGGGGCACCTTGGTCGCCACCCAGGCCATAGCCAGACCGCCAAGCCCCACGGCGATTTGCCACGTGAGGCCCATCTGCCCGGCGATGACCGAGCCGTGGTAGCGGAACATCACCGGAGTAAACAGCGAAAAGGCAAAGAAGCTCACCACGCCGCCGGCGGCCAGCCGCCATTGCATTGGCCAGATTTCGGTGCGCCAGCTCATCCTCGGCCCGACAGGCGCTGTTAGAAAGGGTGTGAAGAAGCGCCCAAAGCGCACGAGCAGAAAGGCTATCGTCGTCAGCAAGGCCGCCCCCGCGGCAGCGGTTGCGCCCCACAGCTCACCTCCCTGCAGGAGCACCAGCCACAGGACGAGACTGCTGATGACCGTCTGGAGCAGCCGCAGCGAATATGTTCCAGTCACCTGGTTGCAGCCGTCCAACAACGCCAGCCCCGGCGCGAGCCACAACTGGAAGCCGCTGAAGGCGACCAGCATCAGCCATGGGAACGCCCAGTCCACGCCTGCGTCGCCATAGCGGGAGAAGAACACAAGCCCTGCCGCGCCTACACCGAGCATGAACACGGCGCTGGCCCCGGCGAACCAGGCGAATATCAGCCGGCCAAGGCTTATCAAGCGGGAAAGCGCCACGGGGTCACCGGCTGGCCGTCCCTGAGAGTCGACGTGCAGGCTGGCCCATTCATGGCTGGCAAACTGGGTGATGACCACCAAGAAACCGAGCTCGACGAAGGACTGCAGCGTCAGCAGGCTGGCGAAGGTGTAGTAGAAGCCCTGCGCCTGCGGGCTGAGGTAGGACGCGATCGCCACCAGCGTGACCGGCCCGACAAGCAGCGGCCAAGCCCGTGCCAGCAGCGCGAAGCCCACCGACCAATCGACCTCCAGCCGGCGCAGCAGCGAGACGAGGGGACCGGACTGTGAGGCGGCGGCCCTAGGGGGAGCGATCGGCCTAGGAGCTTTGAGCATCGACTGCTGGGGACGTCAAGTTTTCAACGAATAGCAGAGGGCGCCCATCCTGCACCATGTCCAAGGACATGATCTCAACTCCCAAGCTCCGTACATCATCGCTGTTCGGCAACACTTGGGCTGGCACGAACGTAGGAGAGTCGATGGCCAGAGTGAGCGGACCCGCGATTTGGCCGTCCGGTTGCGCCATGAAGCTCAGCCCATAATGGCCAGGGGAAATGAATCGCACCTTTTCATCGGCTGGTGGCACTGCCCGTCCGTTCAGGGTGATGGCGACGTTGGGCACGGGGCCGTTCGATGCCGGCTGCTCCAGCTCGACACTGACGTTCACTGGCCCGCCATTGTAGGGATAGAGCTGCAAGCGGGCCGAGCCCTGCGTCCAGCGAGGCCAGTTGGCGTTCGACGACTCGGGCGGGTTAAAACCAGTGTCCAAGGTGAAAACGCCGCGCGGAAGTGCCGGCTGCACGCTGGAAGCGACGGCCGAGATCAGTTGCGAATAGGTCGAGCAGGTCTGCGAGACGCAGGCTTGAATCCGCCACGAATAGACATCGCCCGTTTGCAGGCGTTTGCTCGAGAACTGTAAATCTGGGCCCGTTACGATGGAATCCAAAGTGAACTCGCCATCCGAACCGTCGCGCCGCTCGAGACGGTAGCTCGATGCGCCGGGAACCGGCCACCAGCTCAGCACGGCTTGCGTATCGCTTACCGACTTCAGCGCCAGACCTCCAGGCGTATCCACAGGAGGAAAGTCGGGGTAATCCTGACCGGCAAAGAACTCCGTGCCAGCTTTGTTGGCGCTCGAGGGGGTAACGGAGACGGTCAGATTCTGAATGTCACTAGCTGGCCAAGAGAAAGGGCCAGCATCCGTCTTCTCTTGGAGCAAGGTGAGATTCCCATCCTGCCGGACCCGGAACAGACGGAGGATTGTCCCCTGTTCGGGCTGACCTTGCTGCTGCTGGTACTGGTACTGAACCGTGATCTCCTTTTGGGCTCCCACGTCCTGGAACGTGAGACCCACGCGGCGGTTGGGCCCGAACTGGGGCAGTGCCGCCAAGTAGGGCGGGTAGTCGAGATTGAGCTTCACGATAGCCCAGGAATCATCGCCGGAATCATCCTTGGCCACGAGACGAGAGCTGCCGTTTGCAACGACCCGCGCGACGTCGCTGGCGCATCGCCTTCGGCCACCTCCGTCAGCGAGCTCGGTTGCCAAGGTGTCCATTTTCTCCGGCAGCATGCACAGGAAGTAGTCCGGCGTCTGGTAACTGGCGTTTGTTTGCCGGTCTGCCAGCCACACGTAGGGCTGTGTTGGTGCACTTCTCACGTATCCGGTGGGCGTGAGTCGTAGAGGTGCACCGGTCAGGTCCCATGCGTCGGTGGAGAGATAGGCCCATTGCCCGGTGTAGGCCGCGGCAAGAGCAGGATAGTTATTCACCAGAAAGGAGGCGCCCTTGTAAGGCGGCTGCTGGAGAATGGTTCGGAGGCCGTTGAACTGATTGGGTATCAGGTCCGAAACCCAGGTCAGCTGGAGATGCACCCAGAAACCCGCGAAGAACAGCACCAATGCAGAGCACAGTGCCGCTCCCGGAAGCGCTAAAGACCGTGAAACAGTGAGCTCCCGAGCCATACGGAGCAGCGGCATGAGCGT
Organism: Chloroflexota bacterium; assembly: GCA_036844545.1. Lineage (GTDB taxonomy): Bacteria > Chloroflexota > JAJPGV01 > JAJPGV01 > JAJPGV01 > DATGVV01. The sequence continues at coordinate 966 of DAIUFO010000260.1, read as the reverse complement.
GACGTAAATTGCCAAGCCAATAACGCAATCAAGGACGTACACCGCGAAGGGCGCGTAGCGCTCGAGATAACCGGTCACGATATAGCCGGGGGCCAGCCGATAGGCCACCGTGTAGGCTACGCCGCCGCTAACCAGGAACGGCGCCACTCCCGGCACATGCTGGCCCAGAAGTCGCTTACTTCCGACCAGCGTGGCGGCCACGGCCAGCACCATGGCGGCCACGACGATGGCCTTGTCAACCGAGGGCGGCAGCCACAAGCTGAGTTGTGTATACCAGACAGCGGAGGTGCTGGCGTTGTAGAGAGCGCCTGGCCGGCGCACCAAGTACGTGCCAGCCAGCACGAATATCACGGCCAGATACAGGCGTCCCACCGGCAGATGGCGCCCACCCAGCCAGGCCCCGCAGGCCAACCGCTGCAGACACCAAGCAGCGGCAACGCACGCCAGCGCAGCCACCGCGCTGCGGATTGGTCCGTTACTGAGCAAGTGCCGGCCGGTCGGCATGCCGAGGACGAGGCTGCCATCCGCCACCGACAGCAGGAACAGGTAGGAGGCGCCCAAAAAGAGCGCGAAACACGCTGCGAGCCGGAGTTTCCGTGGAATGCTGAGGCTCCGCCAGGGGCATGGCTGGACGGGATCGGTCAAGGTTGATGCTAACCACCGGGCTGCCATGGCAAACGGGCCTTGACGAGGAGCGCTGCCAGCAGGCCTCATCCGAATAAGCCCCACAGACCAGCCACCCACCAGTGTCAGGACGACGAGCGTGAACAACGGGGTGTAGGGTTCGAAGTTGTAGTGGAACAGGGAGTTGGCGAATGCACTCACCGATAACAGCGGCCGAGCGTCGATGACGTTGTACCAGAACGCCACGTCGGGCCGGCCGCCATAGAACTGCTGCACCTGCTGCATCAGGTCCGGAGTGGCGTCGTTCCGGGAGAAGTACGTCAGGTAGATCTCACGGAGTCC
>DAIUFO010000259.1:0-5840 GCA_036844545.1 Chloroflexota bacterium | reverse complement strand
GCTCGTAGATGGCGGACTCGCGGACGGTGGTGTCGATGTTGGCGTCGTCGGCCATGTGCACGCCCAGCGGGAAGATGATGGGCTTTTCGGAGCGGTGGCGCATGGTGATGCCGGTGACATGGAAGGTGGCCGCTTTGTAGGCCTTGCCCATGTAGCCGGCCCACTCGGGATGGAAGAAGAACTTGCCCTGCTTGCCGGCGGCCTCGGATTCGGCTGTCTCGTAGCGCTTGTCGCGCGGGTGCAGCTCCCCCTCCAAGACGTATTCGCAATCGGCCACCGCCCAGGCGTCGACCGTGCGGGCCTTGACCAATCGGATAGGCGCCCCCTGCACGGCGCCCGCGGCGCCGAGCTCGTCCGCCCCGCGTGGCAGGACGACGTAGTCGAAGCCGCCGCCGGCGATCAGGGTGCAGGCGGGGGGCAGGCCGAAGCACATTGTCAGCGGGATGGGCTTGTCGTCGTTGTAGTGCTCGGTGATGATCTGCCACATGTGGGCGCCAGGGGCGGACTGGAAGGTGCCGATGTTGCCCCAGCGGAAGCACATGCGGTTGTAGCCGATGTGGCTGCCGCCGTGGAAGTAGGGGCCCACGACCACGCTGTTGCCGCTGCCGATGGTCAGCTCGCTTTCTAGGTGGGTGTGGCGGATGTTCATGATGTACTTGTTGACGTCGAGGTTGTCAGTGATGACCTCTTGCTGGCAGGGCGCCTCGGACTGGGGAATCTCGACCGGCTTGAGGGGGTGGGTGAGGGCGTGAGCCAACTTCTTGGTGCGGTCCGTAGGGCCATCCCAGCCGAACATCTTGTTCAGGATGTCGTAATTGGCGAAAAGGTTGGTGACGGCGCGGGCGTGGGGATAGCCCTTGACGTTGTTGAACAGGATCGGATAGCTGCCGTCGAGCGTCTTCTGAATGCCAGTCAACTCCAGGTCGCCGTTGACCTCGTGGTCGGTCTCGAGGAGCATGCCCTCGGACCGCAGCCACTCAATAGTCGCGGGCAGCGACGAAATGTCGCGAAGCGCGGCTCCCTTGGCCGTCGCAATGGTCTCCGGAGTTGGCTCGCGAACGTCGATTGCCATCTAATAAATTCCCTCCATCAAAAGCTGCGCACATACCATTTTGACAAATGCTGTGGCAGCCGTTATGATGCAAATTGTACACGACCGTACCAAAATGTGAAGCGAGGCGCAATTGTTCACCGACAAGATTGAGACCAAAGACGTAGACAAGATGGATCCGGAGTATGGCGACCTGCTGCGGCGCGTGCTGCAGATCCAGGCCGACTGCGAGATCGGTGGCCCGCACCTGTACATCAAGGACTGCCTGCTGAACGCTCCGACCGACACCGACAAGCTCATCGTTGCCCGCACGGCCGGCGAGGAGATCGACCACTTCCGTAAGATGTGCAAGCTGGCCAACGAGCTGGGCGTGGACACGACCTACCTGCTGAAGCGCTCGAACATGGAGCGCGCCGTGGAGGCTTTCCGTGACGTGATCGACAGCTGGGAAGGCTACGCGACGTTCGGCTTCCTGGTGGACCGCGTCGGCCGCTTCCAGCTCGAGGAATACGTGGGCGGCAGCTACGCGCCGCTGGATCGGATCATGGCGCCGATGCTGCTTGAAGAGCAGGGCCACATCTCGCACGGCGAGCAAGAGTCACGGCGCATGGCGCAGTCGGAGGACCCGAAGCAGCGCGAGCGCATCCAAGAGCGCGTGAACTACTGGTATCCCAAGGCGCTGGACATGTTCGGCAACTCGAAGTCACACCGTTCAGAGCGGTTCATCAAGTGGGGCCTGAAGCGTCGCACCAACGGCGAGGCTCGCCAGGCTTACCTGAACGAGGTCAATCCCCTGATCGAAGGCATGGGCCTGCAGATTCCGGACGAAAAAGAGAACCGCAAGTACTTCTAAGTCGCGCAGGCAGTTTGAAAGGACCTCCCATATGGGAGGTCCTTTTTTGACGCCGTCACGCAGGCGCATCTTGATGCTATAGTGCGCGCATGCGTACGACTCTAACCTTGGATGATGATGTGGCTGCGGCAGTGCAGAAGATGCGTCAGCAAGAAGGCGTCGGCATGGCTGAAGCCGTAAACCGGCTGATACGCGCCGGATTGGCAAAGCGGACTCAGCGCAGGGTGTACCAACACCGAACGGCTGACGTCGGAATTAAGGTGGACGTGAGCAATATCGGCGAGATCCTTGAATTGCTCGACGAGACCTAATGCTCCTGGACGCGAACCTGCTGCTGTACGCGGTCGATACGAGGAGTCCTCAAAACGGCGCGGCGGCCAAATGGCTCCAAACAACGCTGAATGGAGACCAGCGCGTCGGCATTCCGTGGCAAACCATAGGAGCATTCCTGCGAATAATCACTCACCCGCGGATAACTGCTAATCCTCTGAGCGCACAAGCCGCCCTGGAGCACGTCAGCTCCTGGCTGGAGGCGGATCCTGTCTGGATACCGCCAGCCAGCGGGCGCACTGCCTCGGTGCTCAACACGCTGATGACCCGATATCACGTTACCGGCAACCTGGTCCCGGATGCCCAACTGGCGGCCCTGGCGATCGAGCATGGGTTGGTAGTGCTGTCGGCCGACACGGACTTTGCCCGCTTCAGGGAAGTTGGCTGGCGGAATCCGCTTATCTGATTCGGCGGCGGCTAGCGGCCTTTCCATTGGGGGGCGCGCTTTTCTTTGAAGGCGGCTAGGCCTTCGGTGGCGTCTTCGCTGGCGAAGACGCCCCACAGGGACTCGCGCTCGAAGCTGAGGGCGCCGTCGAGGGGGAGCTCGGCACCGGTTTTGGCGGCGACTTTGATGTTGCCCACGGCGAAGGTGGCGCCGCTGGCCAGGCGGCGGGCGTAGGCGATGGCCTCCTCGTGCAGCTTATCGGCGGGGACGAGGCGCTCGATTAGGCCGAGGTCGAGGGCCTGCTGGGGCTTGAGCGGGTCGCCGGTGACCATCATGTCCAGGGCGCGGCCACGGCCGATGAGGCGCTGCAGGCGCTGCGTGCCGCCGTTGCCGGGCAGCAGGCCGAGGGTGACCTCAGGCAGGCCGATGCGGTACTCACCCTCAGCGGCCCAGCGGAAGTCGCAGGCCAGGGCGATCTCGAGGCCGCCGCCAAGCGCATGGCCACTGATGGCGGCGATGAAGACCTTGGGGGTGCGCTCGATCTTCTGCAGCACCTCGTGCATGTGGAGGATGATCATGGCCCGCTGTCGCGGGCTGGTGTCGCGGAACATGTTGATGTCGGCGCCGGCCGAGAAGAACCTGGGCACGTCGCTGACCAAGACAACGCTCTTGACATCGTCGTCGAAGCGGATCTCGTCGACGAGCTGGTTCAGGGTGTCGATGAACACGCGGTTGTAGCTGTTGGCGGGCGGGCGGTCGATATGCAGCAGGGCTACACCGTCGCCTTCGCGGCTCAAAGTCAGCGGAGTTTCGTCAGACACGGAGGCTCCCTCTCTCCAGGGCACGGGTAAACCGCGGCCCCGATGGTAGATTGATTTAGTTCGTTAGAACATTATCCGCGAAGGGGAGCGGATTCTTCGCTTCGCTCAGAATGGCAAATAAATGGATCAGGAGTACCTATGGCACTGATGATTATCAATGGTGAGTCCGTTGGCGCCGCCAGCGGGGCCACCATGGAAGTTCGCAACCCCGCTACCAAGGAGCTGGTGGATTCGGCCCCTAAGGCCGACGCCGCCGATACGCGCCGAGCCATCGAAGCGGCAGCCGCCGCGTTCCCGAAGTGGTCCGCTCAGCCGGCGCACCAGCGCGCCGCAATCCTGCTGAAAGCCGCCGCCCACGTGCGCGAGCACCTGGAAGAGGTGGCCAAGCTGCTGACGGCGGAGCAGGGCAAGCCCATCCGCGACTCGCACATCGAGGCCGACCGCTTCGCCGCCGGCATCGAGCAATACGCGGGACTGGTGGCCGGCGGCCACATCAAGGGCGAGCAGATGTCGCTGCCGCAGTACAAGGCGATGGGCCTGGTGGTGCGGAAGCCCATGGGCGTGACCGGGGCCATCATCCCCTGGAACTTCCCGCTGACGCTGTTCGCCAACAAGCTGGCGCCGGCGCTGGCAGTAGGAAATACCGTGGTGGCCAAGCCGGCCAGCACGACGCCGCTGTCGTCGATCCGCCTAGCCGAGCTGCTGCACGAGGGCGGCCTGCCGGCAGGCGTATTGAACCTGGTCACCGGACCGGGCAACGTTGTCGGCGAGGAAATGATCCGGCACCCGCTGGTACGCAAGATCGGCTTTACCGGCGAAACCGCGACCGGCCAGCAGGTGATGGCCAGCGCCGCCAAGGGGATCAAGCGCGTGACACTGGAGCTGGGCGGCAGCGATCCCGCCATTGTGTGTGACGACGCGGACGTGGAGCTGGCGGCCAAGTCGATCGCCATCGGGCGCTTCTTCAACTGCGGGCAGGCGTGCCTGGCGGTGAAGCGGGTGTACGTGCAGGAGTCGGTGGCCGAGGAGTTCATCGAAAAGATCGCCGGCCGGGCCAAGCGTCTGAAGGTCGGGCCTGGCACGGACGCAGCCTCGCAGATGGGCCCCATGCACACCGAAGCCGGCCGGGCCGGCATCGAAGCGCAGCTCAAGGACGCGCTGGACCGCGGCGGCAAGGTCGTGGCCGGCGGCGGCCGGCCCCAGGGCGAGGGCTTCGACCAGGGCTGGTACATGGAGCCCACAGTGGTTGTGGACGTGCCTGAGGATGCCCGGGTGTGGAAGGAAGAGACGTTCGGGCCGCTGCTGCCGGTGATGGTAGTCAAGGACTTGGAGGAGGCGCTGCGGCGCGCCAATGACACCGAGTACGGCCTGGGCTCATCCATCTTCACGAAGGACTTCGGGAAGGCGCAGCGCGCCATCGACGAGATCCAGGCCGGCTACACCTGGGTGAACTCCATCCAGGTGGCCTATGACGAGCTGCCGTTCGGCGGCTGGAAGCTCAGCGGCTACGGCAAGGAGCACGGCACGGACGTGCTGGACTACTACACGGAAGAGAAGTCGGTCATCCTGGCCGGCGTTTAGGGCATAGGGCAAAGGGCAAAGGCCATAGGGGCTCCGGTCGTCCTGACTATCCCTCGGACGATGACGCCTGAGGGGATGGCGGAGCTGGCGGAGGCGCTGCGCGCGCCGGCAAGCACGGCTTTCGTGCTGACCGGAACGGGCAGCGCCTTCTGTTTGGGCGCGGACTTGAAGTGGCTAAGCTCGCTGGCTGAGCCCGGCGAGGGGGTGGCAACATTGGTGGCGGCGCACCATTCGGTAGTGCGGGCAATGCGGGACGCGCCGGTGCCGGTGATCGCGGCAGTGAACGGGGCGGCGGCTGGCGGCGGGATGAGCCTGGCGCTGGCGGCGGACTACTGCGTCGCCGGGCCGAACGCCAGCTTCACCGCGGCCTACTTTCGGCTGGGGCTGACGCCCGACGGGGGGAACTCGGCGTTTCTCGGCCACCGAGCCATGGAACTGTTGCTGACGAACAGGACGCTGCGGGCTGAGGAGGCGTGGGAGTGGGGCTTGGTCGCGGAGGTGGCGGCGGATCCGGTCTCGCGGGCATGCGAGGTTTGTGGCGGGTTTGCCAGCGTGCCGGCAGAGACTCTGCGAGCGACGCGGCGGCTGCTGGCGCCTGACATGGATGTTCGGCTGAACGAGGAGGCGGCGGCCGTTGAGGCCGCGGCTCGAGGGTCGGAGTTCAGGGGAGCGCTGGAGACGTTCCTGGCGCGACGCTAGGGAAGCAGTGGGTTCCCTCACCCTAGCCCTCTCCCGCCGCGGCGGGAGAGGGGACACTTGTACTTGGCGCTAGTGTAGGTCGTCACAAATAGGCTGAGTTATTCGTTCTAATAAGCAGCC
>DAIUFO010000258.1:0-5846 GCA_036844545.1 Chloroflexota bacterium | reverse complement strand
ACACTGCGCCGCACCGGATTGATTGCGATCGGGGCCATCGTGATGATTGCGATCGCCATCGTCATTGTCCTGTTGAGTCGCCGGGCTGATGCTGCTCCTCAGCCGACTATTCCAGGCGAGACGCACTTCGACGATCCGGTGACGGCCCGAGGCCAGCTCTACCAGCACATCCCGGACACCCAACCGATCACCGCCGATCCCAGCGGGCATTACCCGCCCGTGTTCGGCAACCATTACGACACGCCGCGCCCACCCGGTGTCTACGACTCGCCTCTACCAGAAGGTAATCTGCTTCACGACCTGGAGCACGGCGGGATCGTCATCCGCTACAACTGCCCGTCCGGCTGTCCTGAGCTCGTAGGCCAGCTGCGCGGGCTGTTGACCAGCCTTCCGCGAGACTCGCAGTTCAATGAAGTCAAGCTGGTCGTTTCTCCCGATACCAAGATCCAGCATCAGCTCGCCGTGCTGGCCTGGGACTACGAGCTCGATCTCGACAGCTTCGATGGTGGTGCCATTCGAGCCTTCTACCAGGCGCATGTGGACAGGGGACCGGAGAAGGCCCCTCTGGGCGCCATGGCACCCATGCCGCGCTAGGGCCGCCGTCAAACAGCGGATTAAGATCGCCGGCTATCCCGTGCAGCAGCTGGGCGGGCTCGTCTGGGCGTACTTGGGGCCAGAGCCCGCGCCATTGCTGCCGCGCTACGAGCACATGGTCCGGGATGACTGGGAGCGGGACGTCGGCATCAGCCGGATGCCCTGCAATTGGCTTCAGGTCGCGGAGAACACGCTTGACCCGCTCCACGTCGAATACCTGCACATGAAGTACACCAACTACGCTCGGGCCAGGCTGGGACTCCCGCCGGTCACTGTTCGGCATCATCGGAAGGTCGACTACGAGCTGTTTGAGTACGGCATCGTCAAGAAGCGGCTATGGGAGGGCGACACCGAGGAATCCGAAGAGTGGCGCATCGGTCATCCGCAGCTCTTTCCGGGAACCGCGGTGGTGCCCTACGACGCCGATTGGGTGCAATATCAGATTCGCGTACCCGTTGATGACACCAACACGCTCCATTTCTGGATGAACTGCCGGAAGCGGGAGGATGGCAAGACGCCCCAGTCAGAAGTTCCGATCTGGGACAACCCGTGGCAAACACCCGACGGCAAGTTCATGCCGGAGGTGCTGAACGCCCAGGACATGATGGTCATGATCACCCAGGGCGACGTCACCGACCACACCGCCGAGAATCTGGGTGAGAGCGATCGCGGCGTCGCGCTCTATCGCAAGACGCTGCTGGAGCAGGTCGACTGCGTCGAGAGCGGCGAGGACCCGCTTGGGGTGGTTCGTGACCCCGCCAGAAACACCCCCTGGATAGAGCTGCCCATCGAACGCCACCTGGGCTACACCTTCACCGGCGTCGCCGCCACTACGACCTATACGTTTCCCGACCGTGAGGTTGTCCTTAAGTGATCTCACGGGATTCAGCCGCTCTTCTGCTCGCTCCACCGCAACTCAGGGTGGCTGCCTAAGCCAGGGCGGCGCGGACGCGCCGGACCATGTCGTGCATGTGTTCGCCACGGGGCCAGCGGACCACATCGTCTTCTCGGGCGATGCCCAGCCGGACGAGGATCGGACCGGGGCTGCTCAATATCCCGGGCAGCGCGCGCTCCAAGGCGTCTTTTTCCTCGAACGTGACTGCATCGCGGTAGCCCGCCCCTTTTGCTATCTGGCACAGGTCGCAGCGTTCGACCGCTGGCAGCGGCTGGTTGCCCGTGGATTGGTGCAAGCCATTCCCGAAGACGAAGTGGTAGAAGTTCGGTGGCGACGTGTCCGCCACCGTCACCAGCGATCCGAGCTGCATCAACAAGCTGCCGTCGCCGTCCAACACCATCACTTTGCGGTCGGGACAGGCCAGCGCCAAACCCAGGCCGATCGACGAGGCACTGCCCATGCAGCCCTGGGCGTCAAGATGATAGTCGTCGGCCTGGCCCGCATCGTGCCAGGGGGCGCAGGACTGCATGATGGCCACCGACAGGGCGCCGTTTCTCGCTTTGGCCAGGGCTTCGATCGCTTCTTGCCTGAGCATCATCGAGGTCCCCTCAACTCATTCGGGCGCCGACCGGTATCGCTACCGGGCCTCGGCGCTCGATACTGGCCTCGTAAGCGCGGCGTACGTTCGGCAAGTCCTCGGGGCCGTCGAGACGGTAGTAGGGAATATCCCAAGCTTCGAGCGTCGGCTCCAGCATGCGCACTGCTCGCACCGGGCTCTCCCGTGAAGGCAAGGCCGGATCGCGCAGGAACTCGCCGATCATCATGAGGGTGGGTACCCGAGCTTCAAAGCTCAGCGCCTTGAGGGCGTTGATGCAGGCGTACAGGCCATTGTTCTGGATCACCAGCATGGACTTCTTCCCGCCCACGTAGAGACCCAGGTTCATGGCAATGGCCTCGTCCTCAGTGCAGATGGTCAACAACCGGGGCGTCTGCTCTGCCGCCAGCAAGGCAAGCAGAGTCTTCTGATGGCTGTCCGGCACGGTCAACACATGGGTCAGCCCCAGCGCCTTAATCTCGTCCCTGACCAGCTTCGCCGCCACTGGCTGGGCCACGGGTGTCGCGGGCGCCGTCATGCCGCGGCCCGCGCCGTGTCCTGCCTCCTCGACTTTTTCGATGTCCTCAGCCCCATGGACTGCCTGGTCCTCACGCAGTCGCAGCCAGCGTGGGGGCCGGCAGCCTGCCCAGCACGCGCTCGATCCATGAGCCCGCGCATAGGAGATGGTAGTCGGCCAGCGGCGCCGCCCCGAATTGCACGCCGAGCGGCAGGCCCTCCGGCGAGAGCTGGCCAGTCTGTACGGCAATGGCGGGAAAGCCCAGGTGGCTCCAAGGCGCCAGCAGGATGGGGTCGCCCGTGGATTGCAGGCCCTTGGGCGCGGGCGCGGGTGCGACGGCCGTGAGCAGGACGTCGAGCCCCTCGCGATCGAAGTAGGCAGACATCCGGTCGATCAGCATGCGGCGGATGCGCTGCGCGTGCAGGTAGTAGTTGGCCGGCACCAGCTCGCCCAGCCGGGGGTTGCCCACGCCGGCGGGGGGAAACGGAGCCGCCCCGCCATCGGCCATGGATTGGGCCTCGACGCGGGCGCGGAGGGTCGCGCCTTCGGCGGTCAGCACCAGCCGGTGCGTGTGCCAGACCAGGCCGAACTCCTCGGGCAGCCAGGCGTCCTTGACGGCGGCTCCGGCCGCAGCCAGCTTGTGAGCTGCCGCCTCGACGGTGGCCTGCATCGGCGGCTCGGTGCGATCTGGGAAGAAGTTGCGCACCAGGCCGATCCGCGGCGGCCTGACGTCGGCGGGGTCGATCCGATCGGGTGGAGGAGGCACGTCCAAGCTGGTGGGATCGAGCGGGTCGGCGCCGGCGATGACCGACAGCACCAGCGCCATGTCGTCCATCGTCAGGCCGATCACGCCGGGGTGGTCCTGTGAATAACTGAAGGCCCACATGCCCTTGCGGCTCACGCGCCCGAAGGTGGGCTTGATGGCGCCTACGCCGCAGAATGCTGCCGGGCGCAGGTTCGAGCCAAAGGTCTGCTCGCCCAGGGCCACCGGCGCCAGCCGCGCGCCAACCGCCGCGCCCGAGCCGCTGCTGGTGCCGCCGGCGGTGTGCTCCAGGTTCCAGGGATTGCGCGTGGGCGGGTTGCCGCTCCGGCCGGGCATGAAAGTCTTGCCCAGGATGATGGCGCCCGCCTGGCGCAGCCGGGCCACCGCCGTGGCGTCTTCAGCGGCGACTGGTCCCTCAGGCCCGTTGGGCTCGGAACGATCGGGCAGGCCGCGAACCGCGAACTCCTCCTTGAAGCCGATCGGGATGCCGTGCAGCGGGCCGCGCAGCTTGCCGTTCTGAGCTTCCCGAGTGAGTTCGCGGGCCTGTTCCCGGGCGCCTTCGGCGTCGAGGTTGCTCCAGGCGCGGATGCGGCCGTCCAGGGCCGCCGCTCGCTCCAGGAAGCACTCCAGGTAGTCGACAGGACTGAGGTCCCGCGCCGCGATCAGCCCGGCAGCCTCGCGAACTGTCAGCTCGTGCAGCGGGGCGGTCATGGGAAAGCGGGCTCCAGGTCGTCCGGCAGCTCGACGGCGCTGATCGCCGCCATCGCCTCAGCAAAGGGCTCGATGGCCTTCTCCAGATCGGGGCCACGCTGCGCGCCGAGCGTGGCGACCGCCTGCTCCAGCAGCCAGTCGCGGGCCTCGTCCGCGGAAACCGTGGGGTGCAGCCGCATAGCCTCCACAGCATAACGGAGCAGGCTTATTCAGGCGGCTGCGTCCTCCAGGACTCTGCCGCTGAACTGGCTGTTGTACAGGTGGGCGTAGAAGCCGTCCTTGTCCAGCAGCTGCTGGTGCGTGCCCTGCTCGACGATGCTGCCGTGATTCATGACCAGGATGAGGTCGGCGTTGCGAATCGTGGACAGGCGGTGGGCGATCACGAAGCTGGTGCGGCGCTTCATCAGCTCGATCATCGCCTGCTGGATGAGGACTTCGGTCCGGGTATCGACGCTGCTGGTGGCTTCGTCGAGAATGAGGACTGCCGGATCCGCCAGGAAGGCACGGGCGATGGTGAGCAGTTGCTTTTGCCCCTGGGAGAGGTTGGTCGCCTCCTCGTTCAGGACCGTGTCGTAGCTGTCGGGCAGCGTTCGGATGAAGTGGTCGGCCTGGGCTGCTTTGGCGGCCCGCACAATGTCTTCTGGCGTAGCGTCGTCCCGGCCATAGGCGATGTTGTCGCGGATGGTCCCGGAAAACAGCCACGTATCCTGGAGGACCATGCCGAACATGCGCCGCAGATTGCCGCGCTGGAGGTCCCTGACGTCGATGCCATCGACACGGATGGCGCCGGCGCCAACGTCGTAGAAGCGCATCAACAGGTTCACCAGCGTGGTCTTGCCGGCGCCCGTCGGTCCCACCACCGCGATGGTCTGGCCTGGCTGGACGTCGATGTTCATGTCCTCCATCAAGGGGTCGTCCTCTTTGTAGCCGAACTTGACGTGATCGAACTGGACGGCGCCCTGAGGGGCGACGATGACCTTCGCGTCTACCGGCTCGGGCACTTCTTCGGCCTCGTCCAGGAGCTCGAAGACGCGCTCGGCCGAAGCCAGCGTCAACTGAATAGTGTTGGCAATACTGCTGAGCTGCATGATCGGCTGTGAAAACTGCCGGGCATATTGAATGAAGGCCTGAATGTCGCCGATGGCGATGGCCCGGCGCGTGACCATGATGCCGCCGATGACCGCCACGAACACGTAGGCCAGGTTGCCCACGAAGGTCATGATCGGCATGATCGTGCCGGTCGCGAACTGGGCCCGCCAGCCGGCCTCGTAGTAGCTGTCGTTGAGGGCGGTGAACTCGGCCACCGAGCGGCGCTCGCGACCGAACGCTTTCACGATCTTGTGGCCGGTGTACATCTCCTCGACGTGGCCGTTGAGCTGGCCCAACGACATCTGCTGGCGGCGGAAGAACGTTTGCGAGCGCTTGGCGATGGTGGCCGTGATGAACAAGCTGAGCGGTAGGGTGAGCGCCACTACCAGGGTGAGCAGCGGGCTGATGGTGAGCATCAGCACGATCACGCCTATGACCGTGACCACAGAGGTAATCAGCTGGGTGAGGTTCTGCTGCAGCGTGCTGCTGATGTTGTCCATGTCGTTGACGGCGCGGCTGAGGACTTCGCCATGGGTGTGGGAGTCGTAGAACTTGAGCGGCAGGCGCTCGAACTTGTCCTCGACCTGCTTGCGCATGGCGTACACCGTTTTCTGCGCGACGTTGGCCATCAAGTACTGCTGGACGTACTGGAAGCAGGCGCTGACCACGTACAGCCCAACCA
>DAIUFO010000257.1:0-5886 GCA_036844545.1 Chloroflexota bacterium | reverse complement strand
CCCACCGCGGTGGGAGAGGGACAGCGTGAGCCTGCGCCGCCTCTGAGTGGATCAACAACTTCTACGGCGCGGCAGGTCTGCTAGGCTCGTTCGACGAGCGCGCCCCAGCGTTCCTCCACGCGGCGCAGCTTGAACACCCCGAACGACACCGCCCAAGCCAGCACGAACGCGCCTACGATAACGAAGCCCAGGTTGGCGAAGTCGAGCCCAGCGATGGCGTCGAACACGCCGCCGCTGAGGTTCAGGAGCTGGATCAGCAGCTGAGACACCTCGACGCCGCCCACGAACAGCGCCACGAACACCGACAGGCCAGTCACGGTCAGGTTGTAGAACACCTTGCGGACGGGGTTCGAGAACGCCCAGCCATAGGCCTTGGCCATGAAGGCGCCGTCCAAGGTGTCCATCAGCGACATGCCCGCTGCGAAAATCAGCGGCAGCGCAACGACCGCCGCGAACGGCAGGCCCTGTGACGCCGCGCCGGCCGAGATGGCCAGCAGCGCCACTTCGGAGGCGGTGTCGAAGCCCAAACCGAACAGGAAGCCGATGGGATACATCTGCCAGCTGTGGTCGATGAGCTTGAACAGCCGGCTGAACAGGCGGGTCATGAAGCCGCCGGACACCAGGTGCTCCTCCAAAGCGCCGCGGTCGTACTCGCCAGCCTTCATCCGCCGGTAGGTGCCGAACACGTCCAGCAGAATGACCAGGTTCAAAGCCCCGATGAGCAGCAGGAACACGCCGGAAACGCCGGTCCCGATCGGCCCGCCGATGCTGCGCAGCTGCCCATCCCCGGCGACGGCCCCCTCGACGATGGCCTTGACCGCGAAGCCCAGCACGATCGCGATCCCGAATACGACAGTCGAGTGCCCCAGCGAGAAGAAGAAGCCGACGCCCATCGGCTTCTTGCCTTCCTGAAGCAGCTTGCGGGTGGTGTTGTCGATGGCCGAGATGTGGTCCGCGTCGAAGGCGTGGCGCAAGCCGAAGCTGTAGGCCAGGCCGCCAAGCCCCAGCAGCGCCGGGTACTTGCTCGCCTGCGACAGCAGCATGCCCCAGCCCGCGATGTGGATACCCACGATCAGCCCGAAGAATCCGCCCAAGCGGGCGCGCTCACTCGGATCGAAGGCGCGCGACAAGCTGCTCAGCATCGCAAGGCTCATCATACAGGAAGTGCGTAGCAGTTGCAACTCATTCGCATTTGCCATCGTGTCCCAGCCGCAAACGCATCAGCTCGTCGCAGGCCGGCACAGTGTTGCTGGAACATCTGTTTTCGATGTACTGTATGGACGTGCAGATAGGCGCTTTCCACCCCGCCGTGCAGCGCTGGTTTGAGACCGCCTTCGCGGTGCCCACCGCGGCTCAAACCGAGGGCTGGGAGGAGATCGCCGCCGGCCGGCACACGCTGATAGAGGCGCCGACCGGCTCGGGCAAGACGCTGGCCGCTTTCCTGTGGTGCCTCAACGACCTCATCTGCCGGCCCTCAGAGTCGCATGGCGTGCAAGTGCTGTACATCTCGCCCCTGAAAGCCCTCAACAACGACATCCAGCGCAACCTGGAGCTGCCGCTGGCCGGCATCCAAGCCGCCGCCGGCGAGCTCGGCCTGGACGTGCCCGAGATTGCTGTCGAAGTCCGCACCGGCGACACGCCCAACAGCCTGCGGCAACGACAGGTGCGCCGGCCGCCACAAGTGTTCATCACCACCCCGGAATCCCTGTACCTGCTGCTGACCGCGCGCAAGAGCCAGGGCATGTTCCAGGGCCTGCGCTACCTCATCCTGGACGAGATCCACGCCATCGCCAGCACCAAGCGCGGCGTCCACCTGGCATTGTCCCTAGAGCGACTGGAGGAAACGGCGGGGCAACCAACTCCGGACTCCGGACTCCCGACTCGCGACCCCGGACCTCGCACTCCCGACTCCCGACTCCCGACTCCCGACTCCTTCCTGAGGATCGGTCTGAGCGCCACGCAGCGGCCGCTGGAGCTGGTGGCGCGGCTGCTGGGCGGCTACGGCGACGATGGCGCCGAGCGGCCCGTAAGCATCGTTCGCGCTCACCAGGACAAGCGCATTGAGGTCGAGCTCACCTACCCCTTCGCCAACAGCGACGAGGACATTGACTTCATGCACCACGCCGCGCGGCTGATCCTCGACGAGTCGGCCAAGCATCGCTCCACGCTCGTCTTCTGCAACGCCCGCCACGTGACCGAGCGCCTGTCCGAAGTCCTCAACGCCGAAGCCGGCCGCCAGGTGGCGGTGGCCCATCACGGCTCACTCGCCCGCGAACGCCGGCTGGAGATCGAGCAGGCGCTCAAGAGCGGCGAGCTGCCGCTGCTGATCGCCACCTCCAGCCTGGAGCTGGGCATCGACGTCGGCAGCGTGGACCTGGTGATCCAGGTCGGCTCCACCAAGAGCGTCAGCCGAGCGCTGCAGCGCATCGGCCGCGCCGGGCACCAGGTGGGCGCGATCAGCCGCGGCAAGATTATCGCCCAGCACACCGCCGACCTGCTCGACGCGGCGGCCTGCGTGCGCGGCGTGCGCAGCCGCAACATCGAGCCGACGCACATCCCCAACCTGTGCCTGGACGTGCTGGCCCAACAAGTAGTGGCGATGGCCGCCGCCGGTCCGTGTACCGCCGCGGACGTGCTGCGCGTGGCTCGCCGCTCGCAGCCCTTCCGGCAGCTTTCCGCCGAGCAACTCGACAACGTGCTGGCCATGCTCGCCGGCCGGTACGCCGACGTCCGCTGTGAGGGTCTCAAGCCGCGCATCGAATGGGATCCCGAAACCGGCGACGTCCGGCCACTGCCGGGCGCGCTCCGCCTGGCTGTCATCAACGGCGGCACCATCCCCGACCGCGGCTACATGACGGTCGAGCTGATGCCCGGCGCCGAGGGCCAGCCCGGCAAGAAGCTGGGCGAGCTGGACGAGGAGTTCGCCGCCGAGCTGTACGTCGGCGGGCGGCCGGCTTTCTCCCTGGGCACCAGCGTGTGGGCGGTGGAGGCCGTCGAGCGTGACCGCGTCCTGGTCCGCGCGGCGCCCGGCGAGCCCTACCAGATCCCCTTCTGGCGCGGCGACAGGCTCGGCCGGAGCATCGACTACGGCGTGCCGGAGCTGACGCGCGACATCGCCGCGCGGCTGCGCCACCCCGACGCCGAGGCCTGCGCCTGGCTCCGGCAAGAGTGCTGCCTGGACGAGAAGTCCGCGCTGGCGCTCTTGGACCACGTCCGCCGCCAAGGCGAGGCCACCGGCCACATCCCGGACGACCGCGCCATCGTGGTCGAGGCCTTCCAGGACGAAATCGGCGACTGGCGCGCAGTCATTCACTCCCTGTTCGGCCAGGCCGTGAACGGCGCCTGGGCCTTCGCCCTCAAGCCCCGGCTGCGCGAGGCCCTGGGCGGCATCGATCCGCTGGTCCTGCACAACGACAACGGCATCATCATGCGCCTGCCGCCCATCGAGACGTCGCCGCTCACGCTGGTGGAGCAGCTGCTGGGCGAGGTCCGGGCCGACACCGTCGAGGAGCTGCTGCTGGGGGAGCTGGCAGACGCGCCGATGCTGGGCTTGCGCTTCCGCGAGGCCGCCCAGCGCGCTCTGATGCTGCCCAAGCTCCGGCCCGACAAGCGCACCCCGCTGTGGCTGCGCCGGCAGCGCTCGGCCGACCTGCTGGCTATCGTCCGCCGCAAGGCCGGCTTCCCCGTCCTCCAGGAAGCCGTCCGCGAGTGCCTGCACGACACCTGGGACCTCAACGGCCTGCGCCGCATCCTGCGCGGCCTCGAGTCGGGCGCCATCGGCCTGTCGTATGTGACGACGCCGTCGCCCTCGCCCTTCGCCGGCTCGCTGGTATGGGACTTCGGCCTGGCCTTCGGCGAGGCGGACGACGCCCCCCGCGGCGAATGCCGCGCCGCCTACCTAGCCCTCAACCGCGACCTCCTCCGCGAGACCCTCGAAGCCGAGGACCTGCGCCACCTCCTCGACCCCGCCGTCATTGCCGAGCTCGAGTCCGAGCTCGCCACCTCATCCCCTGCCACCTCATCCCTGGCCACCCCATCCCCTCTCCCGCCGCGGCGGGAGAGGGCTAGGGTGAGGGAAACCACTACCGCCGCCGACCCCAACATCCTCAAGCTCCTCCACAATCACATGCAAGCGTGCGGCCCACGCACCGCCCGTGAAATAGCGCAAACACTAGGCCTCCCCATCGCAACCACCCGAAAACACCTCAACCTCCTGGTCGAGGCCAGCCAGCTCTCGTGCGGCGAGTATCGCCCCAACGGCGCCGACCTCGAATATTGCGCCCCCCTCATCCTGGCCCGTCTTCACCGGGAGAGCCTGCGCCGCGCCCGCGAGCAGATCGCCCCTGTGGACGCCACCCAGTTCGCGGCCTTCCTGCCGGCTTGGCAGGGAGCCGGCCACACCAGCAGCGCGCGCCATGCCTTGGAGGCGCTCCTGCACCTGCCGCTGACCCGCGAGCAGTGGCACGCCATCCTGAGCGCCCGCCTCGGCCCCAACGGCGCCGGCGCGGTCGATGCCTTAACCAGCCGCGGCGCGTTCGAATGGCGTGGCGCCGGCAAAGGCCATCTCGAGCTGGTCGAGGCCGGCGCCCCAAACCAGGCCCCGCGCCAGGTCGCCGGCTACGGGACGGAGCAAGTGCGATCCCTGCTCCAGCGACACGGCGCCCTATTCGCCGCCGACGTTGCGCGCCGCCTCAGCCGAACCGAGCAGCCCCTCACGTTGGCTGACGTCGACCAGGCGCTCGACCTCCTGGAAGACGCCGGCCTGGCGGCCAACGATCTCCTATCCCACACCGGTCGCTGGTCTACTGTTCCCGAACAAGCGGACAGCGCTGGGCTGCTCGAAGCCTACGTCGAAGCTCTCCTGCGCCGCTACGGCGTGGTCAGTCGCGAGATCGTTCGAGCCGAGAAGGGCCCCTTCTCCTGGGCGCAGGCCGAGCGCCTGTTGAAACTGTGGGAGTGGCGCGGCCGCGCCCTGCGCGGCGACTTTGTCCGAGACCTGTCCGGCCCGCAGTTCGCCCGGCGCGAAGCCGTCGACCTGCTCCGCGAGCGCACGACCCACAGTGCGCCCGTCCTGCTCGCCTGGCAAGACCCGGCCAATGCCTGGGGCCGCATCCTGCCGCTGGCAGCGCCGCGCGGCAAGGGCCGCTTCATCCTGCTCCTGGCCGGCCAGCCGCTGCTCACCATCGCCGGTTGGGGCAAGGATCTCCGCCCGGGCCCGGCCTGGGCTGCCGAGCACGCCCAAGCGGCCGGCGGCGCCTTGCGCGGCTTGGCCCTCCACAGCCCCAACGGCGTGGCCGCCTTGGAGCGCTGGCAGGGCGGCTCGATCCTGATGTCGCCGCTGGCGACCGCCCTGCGCGAAGCTGGCTTCAGCCGCTCCGGCATCCGCCTGCTGTGCCGGCAGCCCGCCGCCGGCCGAGCCCTGCCAGTCGCCGTCTAAGTCCCGCCAGGTAAACCTGCCAAGCGGTTCGGCAAAACCCTCTCCCGCCGCGGCGGGAGAGGGTAGGGTGAGGGCACCCCGTATGGCAGTCGGCATCTGCTCCGATGTCAGGGGTCCACCTCATTTTCGTTTCATGTTCGCCTCGTCTTGCGCATCGCTGACACTGATGTGCCGGCGCCTCTCAGCTCCCATTCAGCCGCGAACGGTACGCTTGGATCCGGTGCTCGCCGAAGACCAGGCCTTTCCCGCCCAGCCCCTCTCGCCCGCCATCCAAGCCTCACGTTTGCGCGCCATCCGCGGCCTACTCGATCGCGAGTGGATGGTGGTCCTGCTGCTGGCCGCTTGGGCCATCTTCCTGCTGTTCTGGCGCCTGGACGACCCCGGTAAGTACATCTACGACGAGGTCTACCACGCCTTCACCGGCAACCTCATGGTCCAGAACGACCCCA
>DAIUFO010000256.1:0-5923 GCA_036844545.1 Chloroflexota bacterium | reverse complement strand
AGTCGTCCTGGAACTGGCGGACCATGCCGAGCGAGAAGTTGTTGAGGAGCACGATTTTGACGTCGAGCTGGTGCTCGACCGCAACCGACAGCTCCTGCGCGGTCATCACGAAGCCGCCCTCGCCGGCCACACACCACACATCCAGCTCCGGCCGCGCGAACTTGGCGCCGATGGCGGCCGGCAGCGCGAATCCCATGGTGCCCGATCCGCCCGAGTTCAGGAACAGGCCAGGACGGTCGTAGTTCCACCACAGCGCGGCCCAGATCTGGTTCTGGCCGACGTCGGCGACGACGATCGCCTCGTTGCGGCAGCGCTTGTACATGTCGATGAGCACGTCCTGGGGCTGCAGGTGGCCGTTCGAGTGCGTGTACTTAAGCGGGTGCTCCTCTCGCCAGGCATCGATCTGCGCCAGCCACGTGCCGCGGCTCTTCTCGGGTTCGGGGAGGTGCGGGATCATCGCCTTCAGCGCCTGCTTGGCGTCGGCGACCAGCTCGATCTGCGGCCGCACGTTCTTGCCCATCTCCGAGCCGTCGATGTCGATGTGGATGAAGGTCTTCACCTTGGGCGCGAAATCGGCGAGCTTCGCGGTGACGCGATCGTCGACGCGCATGCCGACCATCATCAAAACGTCGGCGTTCTGCACCGCCTTCAGGTTCCAACCGGTGCCCATGAACCCGGTCATGTGCAGCGACAGCGGGTGGTTGACCGGGAACGCGCCGATGCCGAGCAGCGTGGTGCCGACCGGCGCGGCGGCCCTCTCGGCAAACTCGCGCAGCTCCGCTTCGGCGTGGCTCAGCAGGACGCCGTGGCCCGCGAGCACGACCGGGCGTTCGGCTTCAGCCAGCGCGATCGCGGCCGCCTTCGCCAAGTCGAGGTTCACGTGCCCGTTGAGCTTGTAACCAGGAATCGCCAACCGCTCGGGGAGCACGTGGGGCGCATCGGCCTGCTGCACGTCCTTGCAGATGTCGATGAGGATCGGCCCCGGCCGTCCGGTGGTCGCGATGTGGAACGCCTCGTGGATCACGCGCGGCAGCTGGTTGATGTCGGTGACGAGATAGCTGTGCTTGGTGACCGAGCTGGTGGCGCCGATGACGTCGGTCTCCTGGAATGCATCTCGCCCCACCTGCGTGCTGGCGACCTGTCCCGTGATGGCGATCATCGGGACCGAGTCCATGTATGCCGTGGCGAGTCCGGTGACCAGGTTCAGTGCGCCGGGCCCGGAGGTGGCGAACACGACGCCCGGCTTGCCGCAGGCGCGGGCGTAGCCATCGGCCATGTGGGCCGCGCCCTGCTCGTGCCGGACGAGGATGTGCTTGAGCTTGGGATGATCCGGCAGGCGCTGGTAGATGGGCAGGTTGGCGCCGCCGGGGTAGCCGAATATCAATTCGACTCCCTCGCGCTCCAGCGCCTCCAGCAGCATGTCCGCTCCGGTCACTTCTTCTCCACTGCTCCTTTAGAAACAAGAAGCCCCCGCCTTTCGGTCGGGGGCTTTGCGATCTCTTTGCGATTTGGGTTAGGTCGCGCGAGCCCCCGACTGACCAAGGCCAATAAGGCCCAGAAGGAGGAGGCCTACGAACACGCGCGACGACTTGTCCATGTGCTGCAGGATGTTAGGGCATGCCGGAGGCCTTTATTTGTGTTTGAGCCACAAATACCGATGAGGCGCCTTTGAATGGCTCTGGCCTCCCCGCCACGCGGGGAGGTCGGCTGCGCTCACGCAGCCGGGTGGGGAGTCGCAGGTTTACCCATAGTGCCGGTAGAGTTCGTCTTTCGCGCATGAAGCCAACTCCATCCCCCCACCCTGACCCTCCCCGCGTGGCGGGGAGGTCAAAAACGCAGAGCCAGGAGTCAAAAACCCTGGGTCAGAAGCTGTGGGATTCGCACGTGGTCCGCACCGCACCCGGTGAGCCCGACCTCCTGTACGTCGACCTGCACCTGGTCCACGAGGTGACGTCGCCGCAGGCGTTCGAGGGGCTGAGGCTGGCGGGAAGGCACGTCCGGCGGCCCGACCTCACGCTGGCGACCATGGACCACAACGTCCCCACCCGAGGCGGCGCGCGGGCCGCCGACGAGCTGTCTCGCAAGCAGATGGACGTGCTGGCCGAGAACTGCCGCCGGGAGGGCATCCCGCTGCACCAGATCGGCAGCCGGCGGCAGGGCATCGTCCACGTCATCGGCCCCGAGCTCGGACTGACCCAGCCCGGGATGCTCATCGTCTGCGGCGATTCCCACACCTCCACCCACGGCGCGTTCGGGGCGCTGGCTTTTGGAATCGGAACGTCCGAGGTCGAGCTCGTGCTGGCCACGCAGTGCCTGCCTCAGACCCGCGCCCGCGACCTGGCGGTGACGGTCGAGGGCGAGCTCCCGCTCGGCGTGACGGCCAAGGATGTCGTCCTCGGGCTGATCGGCCGCACCGGGATCTCGTTCGGGCAGGGTCACCTGGTCGAGTACCGGGGCTCGACGATGCGCGGCCTGAGCATGGAAGGCCGGATGACGGTCTGCAACATGAGCATCGAGTGGGGCGCGAAGGCGGGCATGGTGAGCCCGGACGACACCACGTTCGCGTACCTGGAGCGCCGGCCGCATGCGCCGCGCGGCGGCGCCTGGGACGCCGCCATCGATTACTGGCGGTCGCTGGCGACCGATGCGGACGCGGTCTTCGACCACGAGATCCAGCTCGACGCCACCAAGCTAGAGCCGCACGTCACCTGGGGCACGAACCCCGGACAGGTCGCGCCGGTGACCGGCCGAGTCCCCGAACCGCTCACGGACACCGACGTGCGCGCGCTGCGCTACATGGACCTGCGCCCGGGCACCGCACTGGCGGACATCGCCATCGACCGGGTCTTCATCGGCTCGTGCACGAACGCCCGGCTCGAGGACCTTCGCGCCGCGTCGAAGGTGATTGCGGGCAAGCATGTGCATCCGAAGGTGCGCGCCATGGTGGTGCCGGGGTCCGCCACGGTCAAGCGTGCCGCGGAGGATGAGGGTCTCGACGCGATCTTCAAGGCCGCGGGTTTCGAGTGGCGCAACGCGGGGTGCTCGATGTGTCTCGGCATGAACCCAGACATCCTGGCTCCCGGCGAGCGATGCGCGTCGACCAGCAACCGCAACTTCGAGGGCCGGCAGGGTGCCGGCGGGCGCACGCACCTGATGAGCCCCCCAATGGCGGCCGCGGCCGCGGTGACCGGCCACCTGGTCGACGTTCGCGAGTTGCTCTAAGGATGGAGGCCGTCAAGCGCGTCACCGGCCGGATGCTTCCCCTGGACCGCGCGGACGTGGACACGGACCAGATCATTCCGAAGCAGTTCCTCAAGCGCATCGAGCGGACCGGCTTCGGCCCATTCCTCTTCTATGACTGGCGGCAGGCGGAGGACTTCGTTCTCAACAGACCGGAGCACGACGGCGCGTCGGTGATGGTCACCGGCGCAAATTTCGGCTGCGGCTCGTCGCGCGAGCATGCCCCGTGGGCGATTCGCGACGCGGGCTTCCGCGCCATCGTGGCGCCGACCTTCGCCGACATCTTCAAGGCGAACTGCTACAAAACCGGATTGCTGGCGGTGACGCTGCCAGAAAGCCAGGTCCGCCACCTTATCGACCTCGCGTCGGAAGATCCTGCGGCCGAGGTCACCGTCGACTTGGTGACGCAAGAGGTGCGCGGCGACTGGTTCGCCTACCGATTCGAGATCGACGCGTTTGTGCGCGAGTGCCTGCTTGGAGGCCTGGACGAGATCGGGCTCGTCGAGCGCCACCAGTCATCGATCTCCGCGTTCGAAGGCCGTCGCGCGGCGTTTCTACCCGCGGTCAAGTGAGGTCCGAGTTTCTCAGCTTCTCACCACCCCTCATCGGAGAGGAGGAGATAGAGGAGGTCGTGAAGGCGCTGCGCTCGGGCTGGATCACGACCGGTCCTCGGGTCGACCGCTTCCAGTCCGAGTTTCGCGACTTCATCGGAGCGGAGGCGGCGCTGGCGCTCAACTCGTGCACCGGCGCGCTGCACATCGCTTTGGCAGTGCTCGGTATTGGACCAGGCGACCGAGTGGTCAGCACGCCGATGACATTTGCCTCGACCATCCACGTCATCGAACACGTCGGCGCGCAGCCGGTGCTGGTGGACGTCGAACCGGACACCCTGAACATCGACCCGGAACGCATCGAGGCCGCAGTGCGCGCCGATCCGACGATCAAGGCGATCATGCCGGTCCACCTCTACGGCCACCCGTGTGAGATGGACGCGATCCTCGACATCGCGCGGCGCTACAAGCTGGCGGTGATCGAAGACGCCGCGCACGCGCTGCCCGCGTCGTATCGCGGCCGGATGATCGGCGCTCCAGCCGGAGGCGATGTCACCAACCTGGTCGCGTTCTCGTTCTACGCGAACAAGAACCTGGCCACAGGTGAAGGCGGGATGCTGACGGGCCCGCAGGACCTCATAGATCAGGCGCGCAAGTGGTCCCTCCACGGGATGAGCAGGGATGCTCACCAGCGCTACGCGGAGGAGGGCTCGTGGTTTTACGAGGTGGAGCTGCCTGGCTTCAAATACAACATGCCCGACGTCCAGGCCGCGATCGGAATCCACCAGCTCGCGAAACTGCCCGCCATGCAGCGGAGGCGGAAAGAGATCGTGGACCAGTACGACGAAGCCTTAGCTGGCCTAGTTGGACTGGAGCGCCCTGTACAGCGCCCGCACGTCGAGCACGCCTGTCACGTTTACCCCATTCGCCTCAACCTCGAGCGCCTGACCATCAACCGATCGCGTTTCATCGCCGAGCTGAGGGAACGGAACATCGGCTCCTCGGTGCACTTCATCCCGATCCACATCCATCCGTACTACCGCGACAAATACGGCTTCAAGCCGGACCACTTCCCGATTGCTTACGGCGCATATCAGCGCCTGGTTTCTCTGCCGCTGAGCCCGAAATTCACCGACGGTGACGTCGCCGACGTCATCGAGGCCGTCACCGACATCCTGGAGAAGAATTCGCGCTAGGTCGGCTATCGGTTAGTGCGACTCCCCACGCGGCTGCGCCCTGCGGGCGGAGCCGACCTCCCCACAAGTGGGGAGGCCAGGAGGCTACGTCAACGTGTACGAGGTCCCGGGGAAGTAAGCGTCGTAGGCGGCCGCGCTGCTCGCGTCGCGGACCCAGACCGAGTAGCGGTAGGTGCCGGCGGGCAATCCTGTCGTGTTCCAGCTGAATGAGGCGTTGCCGGAGTAGGCCTGCACAATCGTCCAGCTGCCGCCAGGGGCAAGGAGCCAGAACTCGTAGCGCGGATTGGTGCACCCCGAAGCGCTGGCGGTGATGGTGATGGTGGTGCCATGCGCTTGCGGGGAAGTGGGCGCCGCGGAGGCGGTCACCGAGGTGCAAGGCGTGGTCGTGAGCGTGTACACCGTGCCGGGGACGAACGCGTCGTAGGCGGCCGAGCTGCTGACGTCGCGCACCCAGACCGAGTAGCTGTAAGTGCCCGCGTGCGGGTTCGTGTTCCAGTTGAATGTGGCGCTGCTCGAATAACCCTGGGCAATCGTCCAGCTGCCTCCGGGGGACAGGATCCAGAACTCGTAGCGCGCGTTGGGGCAGCCTGAGGCGCTGGCCGAGATGGTGACGAGGGTGCCCGCCGCCTGCGGGGAGGCCGGCGCAGCGGAGGCGGCTACTGAGGTGCATGTCGCAGAGGTCAGCGTGAACGCGATACCCGGCAAGTAACTGTCGTAAGCGGCCGCGCTGCTGGCGTCGCGGACCCACACGGAGTAGCGGTAGATGCCGGCAGGCGGGGTCGTGTTCCAGTTGAACGTCGCACTGGCGGAATAGGCCTGCGCGATGGTCCAGCTGCCTCCAGGGGTCAGGAGCCAGAACTCATATCGCGGGTTGGGGCAGCCCGAGGCGCTGGCGGTGATGGCGACGGGCGTGCCAGCTGTTTGCGGGGAGGCCGG